>CALDFV010000235.1 GCA_937942145.1 uncultured Opitutaceae bacterium | reverse complement strand
ACAATCGTTGAACCCTCTCTCAGTGCCGATTCGGCTTGCCGGTCAATTGTCTGTCTCTCCATTGTGTATGGGCTGCTTCACCATTTGAGCTAGCTCTTAATTATCTTAAACCAACTAAATTATGAAATTGTTTGTTCGAATCGCTTTGATCTCTCTCGCCGCCCTCGTTGCGGGCAACACGGCTGCCTTTGCCCAAGCACGCGGTGACAAGAAGGCCCGCCCGAGCCCTAACGCGTCCATAAGCCAGACCATAGGAACCACAGTAGTTTCCGTCACTTACGGCCGCCCGGGTTTGAAAGGTCGTCCGGTTGAGTCCCTTGTTCCCGAGAATAAGGTATGGCGCACAGGGGCCAACGAGTCCACGGCCATTACTTTCTCCGGAGATGTAATGGTGGGAGACGCGTCTATTAGCGCCGGAACTTATTCGATCTACTCGATACCTGAAGGGGGTAAATTCACAGTTATCATTAACTCTAAATTGTCCTGGGGGACGCAATACGACGAGTCGCAGGACGTTGCCCGCATTACCTTACCATTGCAGGATGGCCCAGACTACGAATGGTTCACCATTGATTTCGACACGCTTTCGAATGCAGGAGCCCACATGAACCTCCGTTGGGCGAACAATTGGGTAGCAGTACCCATAACGGTGAAATAGGGTGTTTTGAGTCGATTTACTTTGGAGGCGGTTTTGAGACCGCCTCTTTTTTTGTGCCGAATCGATCGTCCAGACCCAAAAAGCATGACAAACGCCCGGAATTTGCTATAGTCGCACTTCAATGTCGAAAGCCCTGCCATTGATATTGGTGACGCTTGTGTTTACCCCGGTTTGTTCTCTTGCAAAAGAAAGTGAAGAAGTTGCAGGCGGATCTGAACCCGAATCAGTCTACCTGTTTATCGGAGGAGATTTGAGCGCTAAGCAAGGGAAGGGCAGCTATCCCATTCATTCGATGAACAAGCGGCATATCGTTCTCGATAAAGGGACGGGGACCCAGAAGGCGAGCCGCAATGCCCAGATTCTTATGCGCCTTAGGCCGACCCTCTCATATTCTTTGGTTGAAGTAAGTCGGTTTGACTTCACATTCAGTTCAACGATCCCTTCCGAAATCGAAGCGCGCGATGTCTGAGATGGTGCGTCACCAGTGGGGTACGGATACAGAGATAGCCATTATTCCGGATGCCATCAATCAAGGGGGTAGAAGGAGCAATGCCTACTTCGATCAGCTAGAGTTACTGAAACAGGAAAATAGGCAATTTCAGGAGGATCTTGAGTATGAAGCGAGCGACCTCATTTTCGAAGCCGAAAGGATTGTGGATACGATCCATCTCGATCTCGAGTTATTGCCCGAGCTGGACTACGAAGACGCTTATGTGGCGGTGGCCGTGGGTATCGGGGACCACAGTGCGGAATCAAAAGTCGGAAGTAATTCTCAGGTGGTTGTGGGCTATTTGGGCACCCTCAGGGCAAACAACGTTGAGGAGTTTAAGCTGAGAATGTCTTTGAAACCTTTTTTCGCTGAAAATGCCGTGTGCGAACTGTTCCTGTTTAGTGAGGACGGAAAGCCCGTTGCCACAAACCTTTCAAGGGGATTGAAGGCTTACACCCGAGAACAGATCGAAGCGCTTCGTCGAGAGGATGGTGGGGCACGACCTCCGGGCGTGCCATAGCGCTTAATCAATTCTGCGGCACGCACGGAAATAGTCAGCTCTACCTTTGAATCCTGTAATTGACATTACCGGACATTCTCTGAGGAGTTTAGGGCGTGTATTCACTTGGGACGTAGTAACCCGAAGCTTGTCGCAGACCCCGACTTGCTTGCCATGAGCTTGTCGAATGCGTCGGGGGCTCTTAGCTTCCTTTGCGACTCGCCAAAGGAAAAATGCGCTAAGTTAAAGTTAGGGACCGACTCCCAACTCATAGCCGCGCCCCTGCGTTATTGGTCAAACCTGTACAAATCGCTTTTCCCGGTAGGATAGGTTCCCGTAGTGACACACCGCAGCCGCTTGAACGCCCGCTCGGACATCGTCCACCGGTTCTCGGCCTTCGCGGATAGCGGAAACCCAGTCGCCAATGTGCAGTGCAGCCCCATCGTAGTCGGAGTAGAAGTCCGCCCCGACGGGACCTGTGCCCGTTACCATCGATTCGGAAACGGGGGCTATGGGCTCGCTGTTGGGCTTTTGTGGCGTCACCTCGTAGCGACCCCTGTCGAAATAGATGGTCGCGTCTGATCCCATGATGCTCACGGATGCCTTGTGGAGATTGTTGGACCAGGAACTCACATAGTTCATCTGCATGTCGAGTTCTGGATACTCCATGATGCAGTTCGTCACATCAGGCGTTTCCATGGAGCCCTTGCGCTCGTATTTGCCGCCGGACATAATTACTTGGCTGGGGACGGGAAGGTCGAGCAGCCAATTAGTGACGTCGAGCCAATGCACCATCAGGTCGCCCAGAGGACCATTGCCGAAATCCCAGATCCACCGCCACTGCCGCATACGAAACGGGTCAAACGCCTGCTGGGGAGCGTTTCCCAAAAAACGTTTCCAGTTAACCTGGCTTTCTGTGATTTTGTAGTTGGGATCTCTATACGGTCCCGTGTGCCGACACCACTGCATGTGGATGCGGGTGATTTTACCGGGATTGATCTCGCCGGACTGAAGCTTCTGCCGCAAGACTGCGAGGTGAGGCATGCTGCGTTGCTGGGCGCCCACCTGGATTTTGCGCCCGGTACGTTTTTGGGCTTCAATGAGCTTGGGGCCTTCCTCGAGCTTGTGGGTAACGGGTTTCTCGACATAAACGTCTTTTCCGGCCTCCACTGCGTCGATCGTTATGGGGGCGTGCCAATGGTCGGGTGTGGCGACGACCACCGCATCGATATCCTTCCGTTCGAGCAGGGCCCTGTGGTCACCGGTTTGATAGACGTCGCGATCGCGTCCGCCAACAGCCGCATGAGCCGACCTCAGAAAGTCGTCGTAGACATCGCAAACTGCCACAATCTTGGTGCCGGGCACTTGGTTTATTCCGTTAATCAGTCGACCCCGCATTCTGCCCCCACAGCCGATCAGGCCGATATTCAAAGTTTCATTCCTGGCAAATCCCTGCGCGGTTGCCGTGTATCCACCGAGTGTCATGCCCGCGGCTCCGATCCCAAGGATCTTAGCGGCATCCCGGCGTGTCATTTTCCGATTTGGATCTTCTTTCATGTGAGGTAATGGGGTTGCAAGCGGTCTAGAATTCAAATGGATCCGCGAGTGCTATTCATTCAGTGTTTTTATGAGCCGAAAGTCGATCCTGAAAACGGAAGATTGTCTCTGGCAGGTGGATTAGCCCCAAGTTCCAGATCCTGCCTAGCCCTAGGCTCTGCTTATCTCTCTCGAATTTGCTGGTACAGGTTCCAGGTGTAGGATCCGAGAAACAGCATGATCATCAGGTTGTACAGAGACCGCGTCTCCATCCAGAGGAGCGTTCCGAGTACCGCCAATGTAATGAAGCTAACTATGCAAGTAAGCTTTATCTTTTCAGGCCCTAGGACATCACGGAGGATTTGCCCTCCATCCAGCGGTAGGATAGGAAACAGATTGATGATGGACCAGAAGATGTTGATTGTGACCATGACATCCACGAAATAGGCGATTAGGAATTTTGGGTATGAATCAAAGGGAGATCCTTGATGCATGGTCACGGCCACAAAGAAAAAAACGATCGCCAGCAGGATACTCGCCCCGGGACCGGCCATAGTCATTAGAATCCGCTGTTTTCGGCTCAATCTTACACTGCCGAACTGGGCGACTCCCCCCATCCCGTGGAGTTGTATCTGAGCCCGTCCGGCGCCAAACTTCAGTCCTGTCAGGGCGTGTCCTAGCTCGTGAACTAGGATAGAGGCAAATACCGCCAGCATGAAGACGAACACCTTGTGCCAGTCGGGAGCGCTCTGGGCCCGCAGTCCTCCGCCGAGAAAACCAGCCAGAAGCCAGAACATCCAATGGACTGAGATGGGAATCTTAAATAGTGTAAATTTCAGCATAACGAAACCGCGTCGAGATGGTTGTGCCTCCTTTTCAAATTCATGCAAGCTACGATCTACGGCGTTGACCTTGGATTAGGCTTCTCCAACTTAGTCGACGAGACCGACCCCCATATGAAAAGAAGACATTTTCTCAAATCTACTGCCATCGCCAGCATGGCGGCCCCATTTGCCCTGCAACGTACCGCGTTTGCCCAGTCCAGATCGGCGAACCGCAAAATGACGATCAATCTCGTTTGCGGCGCGATCGGCGTCAAAGCGAGTCAAACCCGGGCTATTGAGCTTGCGGCCAAGCATGGGTTCGAGTCGGTGGAAGCGCAATCCAGTTACTTGGCCGAACTAAGTGAGGGAGAGTTAGAGGCTCTCAATGCCGATCTGAAGAAAAAGAAGCTCGTTTGGGGTACCTCGGGGTTGTCTGTGGATTTTCGCAAGGACGAGGACACTTTTAAGAGAGGTCTCAAGGAATTGCCCAGGCTGGCCGCTGGCCTGCAACGGGCAGGAGTGAAGCGCGTCAATACTTGGATTATGCCGTGCCATGACGAGCTGACTTACCTAGAAAATTTCAAGCAGCACTCCAATCGACTAACAAAGATCTGCAAAGTGCTCGATGACTATGATCTAAGATTCGGTATGGAGTATGTGGGCACAGCCACATTGCTCGCGTCCCGCAAGTATCCGTTTCTGCATACGATGGCGGAGACCCTGGAATTGGTCGATGCGATCGGCACCGGCAATGCTGGCATCGTTTTGGACAGTTGGCACTGGTGGCAGGCGGGCGATTCGGTAGCCGACATAGAGAACCTCAATAACGAGGACATCATCCTAGTGGACCTGAATGACGCACCTGCCGGGATCGAGAAAAACCTCCAGCTTGATGGCAAGCGGGAGCTTCCCCTCGCTACGGGGACGATAGATACCAAGGGATTCGTCAATGCGCTTGCCAAGATCGGCTACGATGGCCCCGTCCGGGCCGAACCGTTTAATCAGCCCCTGCGGGATCTCGAAGACGATCCCGCCTGTAAGGCGACCGTGGATTCGCTCAAGAAGGCCTTCAAGTTGATCGTCTAGTTTCGGTGGGAGCTTCCAACCGAACTGAGGTCTCCGCGATTTTCGAAAAAGAATGTCGCAGTTTTTCGGCGCTCGGGTGCCGCTTACAATCTGGGTTGGGCCGGGATAATTGAAGAAAAATTGAAATTGAAAAGGGCAATTAGTGAAAGCGGTTGGCATTGTCCTTCTCCAAGGAGTTCTTTTGTCGAAATACGCTTTCTGAGCTCATTCTCAATCGCTTCGCTGGACTTTAGGCTGAGCTGATGCATCGCAGCGTTCTGGACTAGACCGAACGCGTTGTACGCTTTTACAAAGGACGAGAGATAATAATATTTGGTTTTGCCTATGGAGGGGATCGTGGATTCTCTCGATTTGAAATCTCTCTCCAGAATATGAAATGTCTCTTCTTCTTTGCCTCGGTATTTCTTTCCTTTGTTAGCGCTTCTGTTGCCGGCGTGCTTCAACCGGCGATCAGCCCGGATGGTAGTCAAGTAGCCTTTTGCTATCAGGGTGATATCTGGTCTGTCTCATCCGAGGGAGGGCGGCCATATCGGCTGACAGTGCATGAGGGCTACGACTCCAATCCGAGATGGAGCCCGGACGGAAAACGATTGGCCTTCCAAAGCGATCGGTATGGAAACAATGACATCTATTCAATCCCAAGCCATGGAGGGACACCGATGCGCCACACGTTTCATTCCGCGTCTGATTTGTTATCCAGCTATGTGCCGGATGGGTCGATTCTGTTCACGACTCGGCGGGTGTATGCCCAGGTAGAGCGCGAGTATGAAATCTATCAGGCGAGCTCCGAGGGAGGCACTCCAACGCGGTACATGGATGCGTTGGGATTTGATCCCGTTGTATCTCCGGACGGCTCTAAAATCGCTTTTGTTAGGGGCTCCTGTCGGATCGAAAGGGAAGCCTACAGGGGACCGGCGAACCGTGATATCTGGATCTTCGACGTGGAAAGCGAAATCTATACGCAACTGACCGATTTTGAAGGAAATGATTTTTCCCCTAAGTGGCTAAACGATTCAACATTGTTGTTTATATCGTCACGAGAAGGTAAATACAATGTGTTTCAGACTTCGCTTGAGGGCTCCCCGAAACAGGTGACGTTTGAAGAGGACTTCGGAATCAACAGTTTCGACCTGAGTGCGGCCAAGAAGAGAATCGTTTATCAGCACGGCGCGAACGTCTCGATTCAGCAGGTAGGCAAGAAGTCGAGCGAGCGTCTCGAGATCGAGCTATCGGCGGACTTTCGTTTTGATCCTGTTGTCAGTAAGACCGTAAAGGACAACATCGAGGAGTACGCGGTTTCGCCGGATGGCAAGCTGTCGGTCTACGCGGTGAGAGGAGATCTCTTTGTCACTCGCAACGACAAGGACGATGACCGCAGCGTCCGCTTGACCAACCGCTCATCTCGTGAACGCAGTCCCATCTGGCTGAACGACCACACCGTTTTATTTGTATCGGATCGGGAAGGACAAAATGAAATCTTCCTCATTGAGTCAGACGACGGAGCGGAGAAGGACCTTTTCAAAACGCTTAAGACAAAGACGCGACGTCTAACGGAATCGGATGAAGAGGAGTTTGACCCGATCTTAGCTCCCAATGGCAAGCACCTGGTATACCGCTTGGATATCGGGACTTTAGTTGTGGCTGAGATCGATGAAAGGGGTGTTCTGTCCAATCAAGTCACCTTGCTCGATGGGTGGGCTGCTCCCTCAGGAGTCGATTGGTCCCCCGATAGCCGCTGGATCGCTTACGCCTTGCCTGATCTCAATTTCAATTCGGAGATTTTTATTCACCCGGTCGACAACGCGTCTTCATCGGTTAATGTATCCATGCATCCCGGTCGCGATAGTGATCCCGTGTGGAGTCGGGACGGAAGAAAGCTGGGCTTTGTTTCAGAGAGGAACAACAACGATGGCGATGTCTGGTTCGCCTGGTTGAAGAAATCTGATTGGGAGAAATCGGAGGAACAATGGGAGCGGGAACGCAAACTGAAGAAGGACAAGAAGGACTCGAAGAAGAAGGAGGACGACAAGGAGGAGGATGACAAAGCGTCAGAGGACGAAGCGTCTGAAAAAGATGAGGAAGGCGAAAAAGTCGTCGAGGAAGATCCCGTACTCGAGATTGACATAGACCGAATTTATTTGCGGCTGGAGCAGGTCACCGCGATGGCGGGCAACGAAGGGGCGTTTGTCTTTGATAAAGAGGGTGAAATGATCTACTTCACCATCGGCAGTCCGGGCCGTCAGGACTACTCCACGGAACGTAATCTCTACAAGATTCGCTGGGACGGGGAGGATCAGGAAGAACTGATTGGCGACAACAGCGTTCCTCAACAACTTCACCTATCGAAAAGCGGCGACCATGTTTATCTTCTAAGCAAGGGAGGATTGCTGAGGCGGGTCATCACGAAAGATGGCAAGACGGAAAAGCTCTCGGTTTCGTCTCGTATTCAAATAGATGTGGCAGGTGAAAGGGAACAGATCTACCATGACGCCTGGCGGGAATTGAATCGGTCCTTTTACGATCCCGGATTTCACGGGTACGACTTTACCGCCATTCGAGACAAATACCTGCCAATCGCTAGGGCCGCATCGACCACGGAAGATTTTCAGTACACGTTTAACCTAATGCTCGGGCAAATAAACGCCAGTCACATGGGAATGCGTGGAGTGGAGAATCCCAAGGAAACTCAGTCGCAAAAAACCGGACTGGTTGGTTTGGAAGGGGAGAATACGGACGGAGGGTTTCTGGTGAAAACGGTCGTACCGAACAGCCCATTGACTAAGGCTTCCGTTCCGATTCAGGTGGGAGATGTCATCGTCTCGATCGATCGGGTGCGAATCGAATCGGATTCCAATGTATTCGCCTTGCTTGCCGATACCGTGGATACGGAGGTGCTGTTGGAAATACAACGCGAAGGAGAAGTATTTGAGAGTATCGTGTGGCCTACGGGATCCTTGAGCTCGGAGAACTACGACGCCTGGGTAGAAGGACGTCGGGAACTGGTTGAGGACTACTCGGGTGGCCGGTTAGGTTACTTGCACATTCGGGCGATGGGGTGGGAGAGCTTTGAGCGCTTCGAGACTGAACTCGTAGCAGCAGGCTATGGAAAGGAAGGCATTGTGATCGACGTGCGCTACAACGGAGGAGGTTGGACGACCGATTATCTCATGGCGGTGCTCAACGTAAAGCAGCACTCCTACACCGTTCCTCGGGGAGCGACAGAAAATCTGGATACCGAACATCCAAAGTTTAAGAATACTTATCCCTTTAGCGAACGTCTGCCGTTAGCCTATTCCACCAAGCCGTCAATCGCTCTGTGCAACCAAAATAGCTATAGCAATGCGGAGATATTCTCCCATGCCTATAAGGCGCTGGAACTCGGAACGCTCGTCGGGCAACCCACCTTTGGCGCGGTAATCTCAACGGGCAGCTATAGCCTCGTTGACGGGTCCTACGTGCGCCGGCCCTTTCGCGGCTGGTTTGTGAAAGAATCGGAAATGGGCATGGAGCATAACCCCGCCGTACCGGATATTCTGGTTGAGAACCCTCCAGCCTATAAAACCAAAAAGGTAGATCCTCAGCTAAAGCGGGCCGTAGAGGAACTGATCCGTCAAATCGACACGCCGTAACTTGCCGTCATCCCTTTCCTCTCGATGCTGAAATCACCGGAGAATCATTCCAGAAAGCCCTTTTCGCGTACGAGAGCGTTAAAGTGCTGCGGGATTTTACGGGTGGTCGCTTTAATCGGAACACTGCTGAGCCTTTACTCTCTTAGAGAGTGTCTAGTAAATCAGAGAGTCGCCGATGGTAGGGCTGCTTATCCGTTCGATTGAGCTCACGGCCGAAACCCTAAGCAGCCGATTCAGGCAAGGAGCAACTACCGCTGACTAAGGATAGTCAGCCCTACCTTGGAATCTAGAATATTGATATCAATCATACTTATTAGACAGTCTCTTAGTCACGCGGAAACTACCTTATCCAGAGTATCGGTAATCTTCACCTGCCCAGCAGGAAATGGGGGGAAGTTTTCTCAGAAAATGGATAATAGGCCGCTTTCGGGATTTCAAGTGGTAGGGCTGTCTATCCCTAGTCAGCGGATTTGGGAAAGCGGATCGGAACGGCTGACTAAGGATAGTCAGCCCTACCACAGCCCAAGCAATCGAGACGCCATTATTGGACACTTGCTCAATTGAGTTAGATGTAATCAATCCTCGACTTCTATTCGAGTTTAGATCAGTAAAAGAAGTGGTTTTACTCCGTTCGAATCCCCCTGGTCTTCCTCAACCATTTGATTAGATTTAACGTTATATGAAAAATCCAATCCTCTGTCTTTTCCTCACACTAGTTGTTTTCTCACCCCTTTGCGCAAAAGCAGAGAATTGGTCCCAATTCCGAGGTCCCAACGGGTCTGGCGTGGTTGATTCTGCCAAGCCGCCCACCGTGTTTGGCCCCGAAGAAAACGTTCGATGGAAGTCGGCGGTGCCCGCGGGAGTGTCTTCCCCGATCGTCTGGGAGGACCGCATTTTTTTGACGGGCACGGTTTATGAAACGCTCGTCACGGTTGCCTACGATGCGGATAATGGCCGAGAACTCTGGCGAGACGATTCGGAGAGGTAGGGCGATAGCGTCCCTATCCGCCGTGGAGCCCATCCTCAAACGGACGGATTATCTTAGTTCAATCGACGCGGCGGATCGGGACGCTCTCGCCCTACCCAAAAAAAGGCACTGGCCGATCTTCAATTAGGTTGCTAACTTCGATGGGAGAGAATTAACAATATTGGAGGTCAACCGACCGATTTGTATGTTGTGCATGCGGGTCGGGCTGTGATAGAGATTTTTAAAATGATGAAAAAATTACCCCTGATTTTCGTTTCCTTTCTCATATCCCTCAGCTCTG
>CALDFV010000234.1 GCA_937942145.1 uncultured Opitutaceae bacterium | reverse complement strand
CCACCGATTGGCGACAGTACCTTTTCACCGAATTCCACATCCACTCAGCACATAACTACTATCCTCAACGAACGATTCAGGACAGTCGCTACAAACTGATTCGTAATCTTATGCCAGGACACGTAAACCCTGGATACACTTTCACGAATAACCGTTTTTTCGATAATCTCTCCGAAACGATCAACCAGGCAGACGAACCCATTCGCAGTGCCTATCTCAACATGGAACGCCCACCCGCTTACGAACTTTACGATCTAAAGTCGGATCCTTACGAATTCAACAACTTGGTCCATAGTCCCGAGCACGCTCAAACGCTACTACAGCTGCAGCAAGAACTCCAGGGTTGGCGAGAGCGGACCAACGACCCCTTGCTCAACCAGCAAAACGTCCTCCGCCTCAAAGCCGAAGTAGACGCCTGCATAGTAGATGGCCAGCCCGACAAATCGAAGCTCACTCTAACGTATCCCGATTACTTTTTCGAATGACTAATAGAGGTAGGGCAAGTACCTCCGTGCCTGCCCTGAGCAGAGTCGAAGGGGCCTGCCGCAGATGCCAAGCAATCCATGTAGAATTTCTTAATCACAGAAAGCACAAGAGTCACAAAACTCCACTTACGTTCCTTACACAATCGAATCTCCGCTTCTCTCTGTTCTAATGCCAAAGACCACATCAGCGATCGAACCAACGCGGCGCGCCCCTTCGACCCTGCTCTGGGCAGGCCGGAGGCCGTAGCCCTACCCCAAGCCATGTTGAAACGATTTTTCATTCTTCCATTTGCAATTTTCATTTTTCATTTCGGAGCTCGTAGTGCTCCGCAAAACGTCCTCTTCATAGCGATTGACGATCTTCGTCCGGCCCTCGGCTGCTACGGCGATCCTGTTGCCATCACTCCTAACATTGACCGACTCGCATCCCGGGGCACCGTATTCAATCGAGCCTACTGTCAACTCGCAGTCTGTGGTCCTTCCCGCCTCTCGCTCCTATCCGGCCGACGACCCGACACTATTCAAGTTTGGGATCTGAATTCTCACTTTCGCGAAACCCTACCGGACCTGATTACCCTTCCCCAACACTTCAAAAACAACGGCTACTACACGAGATCGATCGGAAAGATTTTTCACGGGAGCGGTGCTCCCATGAAGGACCCTCCGTCATGGACCGAGGAGCCCCTTTACGATTCAGGTCGGAAGCATGAGTGGCGCTATGCTTCTGAGGAGAATAGAGCAGTGGAAAAGCTCAAGCGCTCCTCCACAGAGGCGGAAGACGTTCCCGATCGCACCTTTGTGGATGGCTTGGTTTGCGATGCCGCTGAAACCGCGCTCGCCACGTTCAAAGAAACGGGGAAACCCTTCTTTCTCGGGGTCGGATTTCGAAAGCCCCACCTTCCCTTCGTCGCCCCTAAGAAGTACTGGGACCTGTACCAACGAGCAGACATCCCCAAGCCGGTCACAAACTCCCACCCCACGGGAGCCCCCGAATTCGCCCTTCGGACCTGGAACGAAATCGAAGGCTACACAGATATCCCTAAGAACCTGGATGCCATTCCGCCAGAAAAAGTCCAGGAGCTTCGCCATGGCTACTACGCTTGTATTAGCTACATAGATACTCTCGTCGGTCGGCTCATTGACAGGCTCGATCAGCTCGCTCTCGCCGACAACACCATTATTTGCTTCTGGAGCGACCATGGATTTCACCTGGGTGAACAAGGACTCTGGACCAAAGCCAACAACTACGAGTTGTCCGCCCGCGTTCCGCTCATCCTATCCGTACCTGGACAAATGCATTCAGGCAGTGCTTCCCAAGCACTAGTCGAATTGGTAGACCTCTACCCTACTTTGACAGAACTCTGCGGACTCCCAAGTTCTCCCGATCTGGAAGGCCTCAGCCTCGTACCGCTTTTGCAGGACCCAAACCAACCTTGGAAAACCGCTGTCTTTAACCAGTACCCGCGCGACTTCACTGAGATCAAGCACAAGCGGCACGGAGATGTCATGGGCTATTCCATACGTACCGAACGCTTTCGATACGTTCAATGGAGGGAATGGATATCTGGAAAGATTCATGTCCACGAACTCTACGACCATCAGACCGATCCCAGCGAAATGAATAATCTGGCTGGGCATCCCGAATACGCGTCCACTCTCATTCAGCATCAGCGCCGACTAGACGCCGGATGGAAAAGTGCCATCCCATCCGAATAATTAACAAGCCAAGGGACAATCGTTGACCAAACGATTTATATCTTCAAAGATACTTCAATCGCCTTCTCGTATCCCCAAAAGCAGGACGCTCTACACCCATGCGATCCATGATGGAAAGGTAGAGGCTGCAAGCTCGCCGGTTGCTTTGATCCTCTTCCATATAGTCGAGGACCTGTCCGGGCTTCAGGTTCCCTCCGCCCTTCCCTGCTAAGAGGATCGGCATATGATCGGCTTGGTGCTTGTCACCATCGAAGAAATTGGAACAGAACATGAGGATGGAATTGTCGAGCATTGAGCCTTCACCTTCATCGATACTTTTCATTCGCTCGACCAGGTAGGCAAACTGCTCTGTGTGAAACTGGTTGGTACGCAAGTACATGGCCTCCAGTTTTGGATCGCGGCCATTATGCGTCAGGTCCAGATGCAGGCTACCTTTGACGTGCTCGAGAAACCCGAAATTCATCTGCGAGAGATCGTTGTTCAGCATGCAAGTGGCGATACGCGTCTTGTTCATCTGGAAGGCCAACACGATCAGGTCCATCATCAGCTTCATGTGACTCGGTATATCATCCGGAATCGTGTCGGAGGGCCTCTCAAAATTCGGCTCAGTCAATGTGGGCTGCCAGCCCTTGCTCGGCTGCTTCTGCGTTGAGTATTCGATCCGAGTCTCAATGTCACGAATGGAATCGAGGTAGTCGCTCAATTTGTGTCGATCGGAAACGCTCACCTGGCGGGTAAGACTGTTGGCGTCCTCCAGCACTTCGTCCAAAATACTTCGGTCCAGCTGCCGGTCACCGCCTCCTACAAGCAAATCGAATATGCGGGAAGGATAAATCTCCTTCATAGCCGGTTTGGTATCGGCGCTCCACGAGATGCTGGATCCGTAAATCATCGACAGCCCGTCCTCTAGTCGCAACTCGGTCGGCTCAATACCCATTACAAGGCTGGGAATGGGCGTTTGGCGTCCGATTGCCTTCGCCATTACCTGGTCCATGGTTTCACCTACCCGAATTTCGCTCTGGTCCTTGCTCACCCACGCGCCCGAAAGCAGATTGGTTGTTCGGCCCATGTGTGGACTGTCATGCTCGGCTGCCTGTTGGTTGTAGAGCCCTCGAATGAAGGAGAAATCCTTTGTGTAGGGAGACATCGGTGATAATCCCGGCCCGATCTCCATACCGGGACCGTTTTGCTCTGCCCACCAATGTTCTGGCTCTACCCCATTGGAAAAGAAAAGGCATCCAAAGCGAACCGGAGGCTTTCCGGATACCGACTCACCTAAACCCGAGGTCGCCACATTGCCAAAAACGGGAATCGACTCTAGCCACGGCAAAGCCAAAGAAAGGCTTGCGCCTCGTAAAAACGAGCGTCGGGAGAGGTTTCGACTAATTGAGCGGCTAGGCATTCTATCTTTCGTTTTGATCCAAATCTCTGTTCACGTTCATCGCAGTCTCTAGGGGCTGTCCTCGCTGATAACGAAATTGCTGACTAGTCACAATAAGGGTGATGAGGGTCGAGATCCGATTATCATCTTCTAGTGTATCAAGCATTTTGTCGATCAATAAACGGTCCGTCAAAATCTCACCTCGCCCGAGGGCGTACCCGAGGAGCTTGCGGCAAAAATTGCGATAGAAGGTCGCCTTCTCCCTACTCAGATAATTCGTCAGCCCCTCAAAGTCTGCAATCTCGGTTCCATCGTCCAGAATTCCAGTGGTATCGATTTTTCCGCCATCTCCGTAGGATGCCCTCCACTGGCCGATGGGGTTGAAGTTTTCCAATGCGAATCCCAAAGGATCGATTTTCGTATGACAATTGACGCAGGAGGAATCCGTGCGATGGGCCTCCAGTCGTTCCCTAACCGTCAAACCATCCGGCAGGACTTCCTCTGCCGGTATCGATCCGACATCGGCCGGCGGAGGGGGCGTTGGCGTACCCAGTATACGACGCAGGATCCAGTCCCCACGCTTGACCGCGCTCGTGCGCTGAGGTGCCGACGTGACCGCGAGAACCGTTCCCAAACGAAGCAATCCACCGCGTTTATGTTTCTTCACACCTCCAATCTGCACGAGACCCTCGGACGCGCCTTTATTCTCCTCCCACGGAATTCCATAGTGCTCAGCTAGTCGTTTATTCAGAAATGCGTAGTCTGCGAAGAGCAGTTCATCGATAGATCGATCTTTCATCACGATGTATTCAAAAAATCGAACCGACTCCTCATACAAAGACTGCTTAAGCTCGGAGTCAAACATTGGAAACGTTTCCGAGTCTATGCCAGAATAGTCATCGAAGCGGTAAAAGCCCAGCCACTGCCCAAAGAACTCCGTCGCCAGACGACGCGCTCTCGCATCTTTGAGCATGCGACGAGTTTGCGATGCCAATTGTTTCGGATCACTCAGCTCGCCCTGGGCCGACGCCCTCAGCAACGCGGCATCCGGCTTGGACGACCAGAGAAAGTAACTGAGCCGACTGGCCATTTCAAAGTCGGACAAGGCTATCAACGGCGCTTTCCTGGATGGACTTTCGATACGGTAAAGAAATTCGGGCGCCACCAGTACGCGAGTCAGAAGGGCCCGGATGGCTTTCTCGTGATCGAGGGCTTTTTCATCTCTCAATTGATGATAAAATGCCTCCAGCCGCTTCCGGTCCTTTGCAGTCAAGGGCCGACGCCAGGCACTCCCGGCAAATTCTATTGCCTCCTCGAGGTGGCGATTCTCCGCTTTGTCCAATTGTCTTTGCTGGTAAACAAAGTCGTCATATAGAATTTGAGCGTATTCTCGTTCAGGATACGATAAGCTTTCAATCCAATTCTCATCAACATCCGTGATCGATTCGCCCGGACCTTCCAGCTCATGTTTTTTGAGTATAAACCGGTATATGGTGTCGTGGTAGTCAAAGGCGGTTAGCAAGTCCGTCCAAGCGTGGTCAAGCTGTTGCACTGTCTCACGGTCGAGTATCTTTTCGGTCAGAAACCGATCATCACGATGGTATTTAACCGCCGTGTGATAATAATTCCTCTCTGGTTTATTATAGGTGTTGTCGAAGGGGGCGGGAATCCAGTCTCGGTCGGAAGGTGTCGCCTCCCGATGCGACACTTGGGCTAGATCGAGAGCAAAATCGAGAATGCCGGATTTCCACTCCTCCAATCGCGGACTTTCCGGATGAGACAGCAAAGCGGACGCCGCCCCGGTTGAGGAGATCGTTTCCCGAGTTCCCGCGCCATCCGTAACCTCGCAACGGACCAGGCAATCATCCCCCGAAATCACATCAATCACCGCATCTACCTTAAACCTCATGTTGGCCATTTTCGAAGGCTCTTTCACTCGAATAGTCAGCCGCTTCCGTCCCACGGAAATAAAGTCGTTCGGTCCAACATCCACACCCTTGTTCCCCACTCCAAACTGCAACTGGTCCGCAGTTTCTGCGGTTACGAGCTCTCGCAGTGGTTTGTCATAGGTCTCCTCACCCGGAGCGGGGGTGATTTGCATGCGGGGATTTCTCCATAACACAGCGGGTCGAACGGCTTCGCTGTCATCTGCCGCCTGGATTCGAATCTCAAACTCCAAGTCGCTTCCCTCGGGCGCCCGATTCATCCGCACGCTAAAGGAGTGCGACTGGTTCGCCTGAAATGGATCGGTCGTCAGTACCGGATACTCTTCATCGTCCTGCGTACTGGCTGCCAGGGTGGTCTGCCAGCTCAACAGCTTGTCATACAATGCGGTACACTCGCGGCGAATCTCCGCCTCAGACGCACCGGCTCCCGGCAGCGTCTTCCAAGCGCTAACGATATTGCTCGTCGGAAAGCTCGGAGTTCTTTGATTCAGGACGGACCAAATGTGCTCCGCGAATCGGACCGAAATACCTTCCGACTCCGCCAGAGACGACAAGGTGACTCCAGAGTCCTCTCTCTCCCTCCGATGTCGGAAACGCCAGGCCACATAAAAGGCCTTCGCATACATTTCAGTGCCGTAGGCCTTGGCTCCCTCCCCTGCACCGGTTCGAAAGCCGTTTTTCTCATAGATGGCGCGAATCCGATTGATCGCCGAAAGCTCCCGGCCCGTCCTTCCCGGATCCTGGTAAAAAAACAAAGGTCCCGCCCCAATAACGGCGTGGGAGGCCACTGTCTTGGCCGCTTCCAGATAACGCTCGAGACTCGAGTCCTGCATAAACTGAACCTCTCCTACATTGGAAAATCCCTCTCCCCCAACGGCTTCCCCAACGAATGACTTTTCGAGATTCAAATCAAGACCCGTCAGATCCTCAACCGTGTAGGCGTACTCCGCACTCGTGAGTCTTCGCAGCGCCACTTTCCCAGGGTCCCCGGCATTCCGCTGGATATAGTCATCCAGCGTTTGGCGAAGGGTCGCAAGGAAGCTTGAGCGCTCCTCCTCCGAAGGCTGATCGTCCTCTTCGATGGGCGGCATGTCCTCGTACTCGACCAGGTCGATCACCTTTTCCCACGTTTTGAAATTGTCGGCAAGCGAACCGTTTCGCAAAACCTCCTCGAAGTTCAGATCGCCCTTGGATTTTTTGTCTCCATGGCAACTCACACAATAGGACTCGATCAGTGGTGAAACTTGACTTCCAACGTCATGGATAGAATCCGCCTGGGCTTTTCGCGCGGAGAGGTGCATCCACAGGGTGAGAATCAACACGCAAAAGGCAAATCGGCCTAGCACTGGGATCTCAACAAAGCTATGGGGGACGGGGGGCATAAGAAAATTAACTCAATCCTTCCCCTTTATAGACACGATTGAGGCAAAATTGGAAAAAAAATAGTCTGCAAAGCGATTAATGGGTTTAATCCCGTTAGAATTTACTGTGTTCTTACCTCAAATGAAGCCCCTTTCAATATCCCTCACTTTCGCATTTTCCTTTTTAATCAGCCACATCAGCCAAGCGGAAATCAATGAAAGGGTAATTTTCAGGTCTGGAGAAGAGGGCTACTCCAACTACCGCATTCCCTCCCTCATCACCACCAAAAGCGGATCGCTTCTCGCATTCTGCGAGGCGCGCAAGGACCACCGCGGGGATAGTGGCAACATCGATCTCGTGGTAAAACGGTCAACCGATGGAGGAAAGACCTGGTCTCCTCCGCTTGTAGTCTGGGATGCGGGCGACCACACAGCGGGAAATCCCTGCCCGGTTATCGACCAGAGGACGGGCCGCATCATCAATATTGTCTGCTGGAATCTCGCCACCGACCACGGAAGAGATCTGCATGCGGGAACCAGCGTGAATACTCGACGAGTCTATCAAACCCATTCCGACGACGATGGCCTGACTTGGTCGGAACCGAAAGAGATCACCGCAAAGGTGAAGCACCCTTCTTGGTGGTGGTACGCCACGGGACCCGGCGTTGGGATTCAACTACAAAAGGGGCCATATAAAGGGAGATTAATCATCCCAGCCAATCATACCGCCGAAGGATATTACGGAGCCCAGACTCTCTACAGCGATGATGGGGGTGCATCCTGGAAGATAAGCGAAATCATCAAACCCACCGTAAACGAAAGTCAGGTCGTCGAACTCTCGGATGGACGTCTGATGATGAACATGCGAACACAAGGAACCGCTGACACAAAACGCCCCTACTCCGGCTACCGATCCATCGCCTACAGTAGTGACGGAGGGGAAAGCTGGACTGACCCTCTGTTTGATGATGAGCTCGGCGACCCTATTTGTCAGGCGAGCATCATCCGCTACGACGCCAACCGCATTCTATTCTCCAACCCGAACCCACCAATTAGCCTCGAGCGAGGCCCGCGTGAACAAATGACGGTACGCCTCAGCAACGACAATGGTCAAACTTGGGCCAAAGAACTTCTCATTTATGACGGCCCCTCTGCTTACTCCTCCTTGGCTAAGCTTCCAGACGGAGAAATCGGCTTATTGTATGAGAAAGACAAGGACATCGCCTTCGCCCAATTCTCAATCAAGCAAATCAGGTAGTTCGAGAGCGTCCCACTCCGCTGTGTAAGCTTTTTTCACCAATCAGACCAAGAAATATTTAACCACAGAGAGCACGAGAATCACAAAACCATGCTTCCGGACAATCAACTATCGAATTCAAACATCTTGTGACTTTGTTATTATCGATCTGCTTCGTTGAAGTGTCACTTCGTTCGGTAGTGCTTCTTGTGGTTCGCAA
>CALDFV010000233.1 GCA_937942145.1 uncultured Opitutaceae bacterium | reverse complement strand
CGCCGATCTCAAAGCGTTCGCCAATACTTAGAAACCTTGGGAGTTTCCCCTGGACGACTTGAAACCCTCTCGAAAGGCGATCTCAATGCGATGGAAAACGCATCCGCGGCCCAAATGGCCGAAGACCGCCGCGTCGAGTTCCTGGTCCTCCGTTAGGATCGTCCGGCAAAATCAACTTTTACAAAAGCCCTCGCATGAAGCTTGGGCTTTTTTGCATTTGGCCACTGATTGAGCGACTTGTGAGCTTTGTCTCCGGTCAATCCTTCGGAAGCGAAGCTACCTTTACGGATTCGTTACAGGAAAATGGAAGCAATTATTGTATTCCTGAATCAAAGTGGTACGGAAATCGCTCTTCTGAAGGTAGATTGCCGCTATTTTGAGTCGCAATCTCCTTCCGATTTGATATAAATGAGAAAACGAAAACATGAAAAAAGCGACTAAAACTGTGGCGAAAAAGGCACCAGCTAAAAAAGCGCCCACTAAAGTAGCTAAGAAAGCTGCCAAAAAAACGGCGGTGAAAAAAGTGGCGAAAAAAACAGCTGTCAAAACGGCAGCTCCAAAAAAAACGCCCGCTAAAAAAACAGCTAAGAAACCAGCAGCGAGCAAACGCTCAAAGACTGTAATCGAAGCTAAAATCGACATTGGATTCGGCAACCTCCTCTATATTCGCGGTGACGCCCCAGGATTATCCTGGAAGAGTGGCGTCCCCATGGATTGCAAGGGGGCCGACTCCTGGTCTGTATCAATGTCTGAAGCAAACAGTGCCTTTGAATACAAGGTATTGATAAACGACATACATTGGGCTGTTGGAGGAAACGACATCGCTCAGCCTGGCGTGACAAGCACGACAGAGCCAAGCTTCTAAAATCGAAAACTCTCAACTCCGAACGCTCACTGGATTATTCAGTGAGCGTTTTTTTCGCCCATTCGCCTACCAGTCAGCCTTTCCTTTACTTCTTGGATGAAACTCCTCGTGCGCGGTACTAACGCGTTCAGCCTCTACCGAAGTGTAGATTTGGGTGGTAGAAATATCCGCATGCCCCAGTAATTCTTGGATCACTCGCAGGTCAGCCCCTCCCGTTAGCAGATGGGTCGCGAATGAGTGCCTTAAGCCGTGAGGTTTCACCGGTTTCTCGATCGCTGCTTTGCGGGCGTATTTCTTAACGATGACCCATACCGTCTTTCGAGAAATCGGAACTCCCCGGTTACTTAAAAAACACCCGCTTCCTGTGATCGGCTTAACCAATCGAGGCCTTCCCTGATCAAGATAGTCGGACAGGGCAATTACTGCCTGAAATCCCATTGGAACCACCCGCTCCTTGGAGCCCTTTCCGTATACTTTGACCGCTCCATTGGCGATATCGATCTGCTGCAGTTTGGCATCGCATAGTTCGCTCACTCGCAATCCCGAAGAATAAAGCAGCTCGAGGATCGCCCGATCTCGGAGACCCGCCGGGGTCGTCAGATCCGGGGCATCCAACAGCCTTTCCACTTCACTGATTGTCAGGGCATCCGGGGCCTTCCGTCGCAATTTTGGGCCGGTAACTAGCTCGAGGAACGACTTTTCGATTTTCTCTTCCCTCAGCAAGTAGGATACGAACATTCGCAGGGCGCTCAATTTGCGGCAAAGACTCGCGTTGGAGTACTCCTGGTCACTCAATGTGTAAATCCAATCAGAAGCGTCTCCCGCTTTCACTTGGCTCCACTTTTTCCTTCGATGGACTTTAGAGGCGAAGGAAGCGAATTGCTGAATATCCTGCTGGTAACTAAGGACGGTGTTCTCAGCTAGGCCTTTTTCCAACGACGCAAACGCTAGATAGGCTTCAATCTCTTCCAGCATAATGTCAGTCACAGGCATCTAACCAAAGAGCCTGAACCAAATTCAGCAAGTCCCTATTACTTTGCTAAACTAACGGCGGCGACGCGGTCCAAACGAACGAATGGGGGCATTTCTCGATTGAGAGCTGTTCTTTAAGCGATAGGTTATCCGAGCCTTATCCAGGTCGTAAGGGCTCATTTCCATTTTCACCAAGTCACCCGCGGTGATCTTGATAAAGTGCTTCCTCAGTTTACCGGAAATGTGGGCTAGGACTGTATGACCGTTTTCAAGCTCGACTCGGAACATAGTCCCGGGAAGAACCGCTACTATCTTACCTTCTACTTGGATGCCATCGTCTGCCATATAATTCGTTCTAGTCGTCCAAGTTGTCCTGGACCTTGCAATGAGAGAGCAACGTGTCTTTCATATCCATACTATTAGTCAAGAGTTTTCACTGATACCACTATCGCGACAAAACCTATGGATTACGCCAAGAAAACTGCCCCGAACTGCCCTTTTCAGAAGCGTTACCCCTCCCAGCTGATTCGCGACGACGTCTTTTACATGACTCTCGCATTCAACGAAGCAATCGAAGCATGGAAGTCCAACGAAGTTCCGATCGGAGCAATCGTCGTTCATGAACAGAGTGTTGTTGGGTCAGGGCACAATCAGGTAGAATCCTCAAACGACCCTACTGCGCATGCTGAAATGATCGCGATTAGCCAAGCTTCCCATTCAATCGGTGACTGGCGCCTCAACAAGACAACCTTGTTTGTAACAAAGGAGCCTTGCCCCATGTGCTCGGGAGCCGCAATCATGGCAAGGCTCGGTCGCGTCGTCTATGCCGTGCCTGACCCAAAGATGGGCGGCCTCGGAGGAGCCTTCAACGTCAATCAGTATCCAGGAATGAACCACACAACAACTATTGACATCGGCGTCCTGCAAGATGATTGCCTTGAACTGATTCAAACCTTTTTCCGCCTAAAACGAGAATCAGAAACAAGAACTATTTGACAAAGTATATTCTTTATTTAATAAACGAACAATTCTCAACGTTAACAACCGCATAAATATTATGGCATACGAACTCCCGAAACTGAACTACGCTTACGATGCATTGGAGCCCCACATCGACGCTCGCACGATGGAAATCCATCATACAAAGCATCATCAGACCTACATCAATAACGTAAATGCCGCACTGGAAGGTCACGCAGATCTAGCAGCCAAGTCAGTCGAAGACTTGATCTCCGGTCTGGATGCGGTACCAGAGGGAATCCGCGGGGCAGTAAGAAATAATGGCGGAGGTCACGCCAATCACAGTCTTTTTTGGAATATACTCGGACCCAACGGCGGGGGCGACCCCGTTGGAAAACTAGGGGAAGCAATCAACAGCGAACTCGGTGGACTCGATTCGCTAAAGGCCGACTTCACTAAAGCAGGTCTCACTCGATTTGGAAGTGGCTGGGCTTGGGTTTGCGTACGCGATGGCAAACTCTGCGTTTGCTCAACCCCAAATCAGGATTCACCTCTTATGGATGGTGGAACACCGGTTCTAGGGCTCGATGTTTGGGAGCACGCCTACTACCTGAACTACCAAAACCGTCGTCCCGACTACATTTCCGCCTTCTGGAATGTAGTGAATTGGGAGACAGCCAACGCCAACTATGAGGCGGCAATTGGCTAAATCGCAAAGCGCCAATTAGATTTTCGCAACGTCGCCATTTAGCTATGGCGGCGTTTTTTTTCGTTGACGGGGTGAGGTACAGACTCGGCTTACACATTGATCGCGACGTAAAGCCGTTCCAACGAGATTGATATCAAACGCAGGAGCGGCTTTACGCCGCGATTAACCCAAATCGTATTATTTCGGTCCGAACTAAAAGTAATTCCAAGGTAGCGGGCGTTTCGAGGAACTCAATTCTTCTAGGGCTCTAGGCACTCAACCTCCTCTTCATTACAGCGGCAATCATCGTCGATCGTGAAACTCTTGAGCGGATACCGGTATAACTTGCCTTCGAAGTTGCGAAAATGAATGGCGTCATCGTCAATCTTAGTAATGTACTGCGGGTTGATCGGCACTTTTCCCCCTCCCCCAGGGGCATCGATAACGAACTGAGGCACGGCATAACCGGTTGTATGGCCGCGTAGCTTCTTCATAATCTCAAGGCCCTTACAGACACTCGCCCTCAAGTGGGCGCTCCCAGTGATCAAGTCGCACTGATAAATATAATACGGGCGCACTCGCATCCTCAACAAACGATGTATCAAAGCTTTCATCACATCTGCATCATCATTCACGTCCTTCAAGAGAACGGATTGATTCCCCAAAGGAACACCCGCGAAAGACAGTCGCTCACAGGCATCTTTAAGAGCGGCGGTACACTCCCTAGGATGATTTACATGAATACTCATCCAAATCGGCCCATGCTTTCGAAATACGTCGCAAAGTTCCTCAGTGATACGCTGGGGCATAAATACGGGGATTCGCGAACCGATACGAATAAACTCGATGTGAGGAATCTGCCTGAGCCTTCCCAAAAGATAGTCCAGCTTACTGTCCGACAAGAGCAAAGGGTCTCCACCACTTAAAAGCACGTCCCGCACTTCGGGGTGTGACTCGATGTACTTAAGCCCTTGCTCGAATTCCGGATGAAAGTTATAGTCTTGAGCGTTGCTGACTAGACGGCTGCGAGTGCAATAGCGGCAGTAGGCAGCACAGCGATCGGTAACCAAAAACAGGACTCGATCCGGGTAGCGATGCACTAAGCCTGGAACTGGTGAGTGCGAATCTTCGCCCACAGGATCCAGCATCTCCTCAGCCGAAACGGCCATCTCACCCGAACGGGGAATCACTTGCTTGCGAACAGGGCAGTCGGGATCATCGCGATCGATCAGATTGAAAAAGTAGGGAGTGATCGCCATCGCCAATTTTTCGTTCGCGTGACGACAACCTTCTCGCTCTTCGTCAGTCAGTACCATCTTTGCCTCGAGCTCTTCCAAGGAAGTGATGCGATTCCGGAGCTGCCATTTCCAATCGTTCCACTTTTCCTCCGGAACGTCCTCCCAAAGCCCTTGGCCTTCAAACCAATTTTTTCTGTCTTCGATGTACGGCATAAGAATAATTGCTTTTGATTACAGACGATTCGAAAACCGTTTCGTCTGCACGGGAATCAAATCCCATAATAATTTGAATTAGGAAGAAAAAGGGATTGGCGCATATCAGTAAACTACCTTTTCTCAAAAATCAGAATGAGCGAATCACAAACGGGTGTACTAGCATTAGAAGACGGAACGATTTTTCGAGGCAAAACCTTCGGAAGCCATAAGACAGTCGTCGGGGAAGCTGTGTTTAATACCAGCATGACAGGTTATCAGGAAATATTGACCGATCCTTCCTACTTCGGACAGATCGTTGCCATGACCGCTCCAATGATCGGCAACTACGGAATCAATTTGGAGGACAACGAAGCCTCCAAGCCAATGGTCCAGGGTTTCGTTGTTCGCGAGCTCAGCCCAATCGCTAGCAACTGGCGCAGCACCAGTACCTTATCTGAGTTTCTGGAGCAAAACAACATACCCGGTTTGGAGGGTATCGACACGCGTGCCCTTACCAAGAAGCTTCGTGTTCACGGGTCGATGAAGGCCTGCTTGAGCACTGAGGATATTTCAGACGAGGAGGCTGTCCAGAACGCGAAAGACTGGATAGGCATCGTTGGCGCTGACTACGTTAAAGAGGTAACCTGCTCCACTCCCTACGTCTACTCTCCCTCAGATACAGATAGTTGGCCCTACAACCCTGCCGGCTCCACGGTTCGCTATAGCAAGAACAAGGATCGAATTTTCCGTATCGCCGCTCTCGACTTCGGAGCAAAGCAATCCATTTTTCGCGAGCTCGCATTTCATGGCTTCGAGGTTCATGTTTTTCCCGCTACCGCTTCTATTGCGGAAATCAAAGCCATCGATCCAGAAGGGATCTTTCTATCCAATGGTCCCGGAGATCCTGAGGCGGTGACCTATGCTCACCAAACCGTTCGAGAACTCATCCAGGAATTCCCTACGTTCGGGATTTGCCTAGGACACCAAATCATCACGCACGCCATAGGCGCCAAGACCTTCAAGCTAAAGTTTGGCCATCGCGGGGGCAACCAGCCAATAAAGAACTTCGAGAACGACTGGGTTGCGATAACCGCCCATAATCACGGATTCGCAACATCGGAAGAAGGACTCGAAGAAGCGGGAGCAGAGATCACTGAGATCAACCTGAACGACAAGACGATCGCCGGCATTCGCCTGAGGGACAAACCTGTCTTTTCCGTACAATATCATCCCGAGGCGGGTCCCGGACCGAGCGACGCTAACCCCAATTTCGAGAAATTCTACAAAATGGTCGCCGCAAACGCTGCCGCGCCCGCCTAGAGCGACCAGCAATCGGTGTTGCCTAAATTCGATTCAAGTGTTCCTCGAAGAGCGCCGCATCATTGAGCGTGTCGATTCCAATCGATAGCTCATCCGTGAGAGCGACCTTAATGTCATAGCCGTTTTCCAAAACGCGAAGTTGCTCAAGCCGCTCTACCATTTCCAGTTTTCCTTCCGGCAAACTGCAGTAGGTCCGAAGAAAATCCGCTCGATATCCGTATAGCCCTAAATGTCGATAGGCCGGCGCCCTGGCCACCCAGTCATCATCGAAAATCTCGAATCCATCCCGGTCATGAGGAATCGCCGCTCGGGAAAAGTACAAAGCGTTTTGGGCCGTGTCCATCACTACCTTAACCTGGTTGGGATCGAGAAAGTCAGCCCTGGTAGTGAATGGAGTCGCCAGAGTCGCCATAGAAGCGCCCTCTTTTAGCAGAGACTCCAGTGCTAGAATTTGCCCTCGAGTCACTAAAGGTTCATCCCCCTGAACATTGATTAGCCACTCAGCTCCAATTTGCTCGTTCGCTTCAGCTAGACGGTCCGTCCCGCAAGTGTGGTCATCACGCGTCGTGATAGCTTTATGCCCCGCGTCTCGCAATACTGTCTCCAGTCGCAAGTCATCCACCGCAAAATACCGTGGTATTTCCGGCACTTGTTCTTGCAAACGTTCTGCCACCCACAAAATGAGCGGCTTACCCTTAATCGGATAGAGAAGCTTTTCGGGAAACCGAGTCGAGGCAAGACGAGCGGGAGCAATAATCGCTAGCATAGACCGCTATAAAAACGGCCCAACGAGATTTGTGAACTCGCAAATTTTTGAATTATCGCTTGTTT
The DNA here is from genome assembly GCA_937942145.1 of uncultured Opitutaceae bacterium. Lineage (GTDB taxonomy): Bacteria > Verrucomicrobiota > Verrucomicrobiia > Opitutales > Opitutaceae > Pelagisphaera. The sequence continues at coordinate 3,958 of CALDFV010000233.1, read as the reverse complement.
TAAAAGCCATAACACTATTTGAAGCCGTAAGTGGACTCTTCGAACCTCCATCCAGAAGGACAATCCGTCGAACGAATTCTCTTGGTTCAAAACCAAATGGGAATTCACGCTCGTCCTGCTGCCATGATCGTGCGCGCCGCGAACAAATACGAGAGTGACATGTTTTTTGAAAAGGATGACGAGCAGGTGAACGGCAAGTCCATCATGGGCCTTATGATGCTCGCAGCGAGCAAGGGATCAGAAATCAAGGCCATCGCCTCTGGACAAGACGCAAAGCAGGCTTTAGACGAACTCGAGAGGCTTTTCGCGTCGAAGTTCGACGAAAAGTAGAGCTTCTAAATCTACCTAGTTGTCCGAAGTGTCAGTCGCCTACGTTTACCTCAAACCGTAAAAGCTGACCGCGTTTTCTGTAGTCACCGTCGCTAGCTCGCTTGGGGTCGTCCCAAAAACTACCGCACAGTAATCTGCCGTGTGGCGTAAGTAGGAAGGTTCGTTCGGCTTGCCGCGATGCGGCATGGGAGCCAAATAAGGCGCGTCCGTTTCTATCATCAATCGCCCCAATCCCTGCAGTTTCGCCGCATCCCGAATCGACTCGGCGTTCTTGAAAGTTATGATTCCCGTGAAGCTTCCAAACGCGCCTCGATCCATGAGTTGCTTCATCTCTCCAGGCCCTTCCGAAAAGCAGTGAAACACAACCCGGGTCCAATCCATTCCTGAATCGTCAATCACCTCTACACATTCCCTGAAAGCCCCCCGCGAGTGCACGACTACGGGTACGCTTAGTTTCTTTGAAATTTCCAGCTGAGCCCGAAACGCGTCTAATTGCAGGTTGAAAACCCTTTCGGCCTCCGATTCATCCTTGGGGAGATGAAACCGATCTAGTCCGATTTCGCCAAGGGCAACGGGCACTTTTTCCCTTGTCCAGAAACTGGTAATCTTTAGAGAAGCCTGTTCCCAACTCCCATCCACCGAACAGGGATGGATTCCAACCGTATAGTCGATCTTACCCTGATACGACTTTGCGAGCTCCCCGTACAGGTCCCAATCGTCCAAGTCCGTACCCACCGTTACCGTACGGTCAACGCCTGCATTCACCGCAGCCTCAAGAACGTTGTCCAAAGTCCCTTTGTGATAAAATCTATCTAGGTGCGTATGTGTATCTATGATTGAGTCCACCAAAAACCGATTAAGGGAGAAGGCCGCGGTTGCAAAGCTATTCTCAACCTGGCTTTTCCATGACGAAACAGATCTCTTTTTATCATCGCCAACCCACTACTTTCAAATCTGAATCCAAAATCGACATGTCTACCGATATAGAAAACGTCCTCATCGTTGGCACCGGCTGCTCTGGCCTTACTGCAGCGATTTACACCGCTCGCGCCAACTTAAACCCACTCGTCCTTGAGGGCAACCTACCCGGCGGCCAACTGACTCAGACCAGTGAGGTGGAGAATTTCCCTGGATTCCCAGACGGAATTGACGGCTTTATGCTAATGGACAATTTGCGCAAGCAGGCGACTCGCTTTGGCACACGCTTCGAACAAAGCCAAATTGAGTCAGTCGACTTTTCCCAATCCCCCTATACGCTCAAAACTTCATCCCGTGAGTACAAGGCCCGCTCTGTTATCATTGCCACCGGAGCCTCGCCCAGGCTATTGGGAGTACCCGGCGAAAAGGAGATGTTTGGGGGCAAAGGAGTCACCACTTGCGCCACCTGCGATGGAGCCTTTTACCGCGACATGGATGTAGTAGTCGTTGGGGGTGGCGATACCGCTTGCGAAGAAGCCCTCTTTCTCACTCGATTTTGTAGAAAGATCACCTTGATTCACCGCCGTGACGCGCTTCGCGCATCAAAGATCATGGCAGACAGAACTCTCGGCCACGAAAAAATTGAGGTGCTCTGGGATACCGTTGTCGAAGCAATCGTCGCTGACGACACAGGAAACGTGAGTAGCGTTCGATTAAAGAATCGGGTTTCCATTGAAGAATCGGAACTTCCTTGCAAAGGGGTTTTTATCGCCATCGGCCACCTTCCCAATACGGGACCTTTCGCCGATGCCATCAAGGTGGACGAAAACGGCTACTTTGTTCCGGAAACCGGCAGTCAGGTTAAGACCAATATTCCTGGTGTATACGTCTCTGGCGACTGTGCCGACCACGTCTACCGTCAGGCGATCACCGCTGCTGGGGTGGGTTGCCAAGCAGCGATTGAAGCCGAGCGCTACCTGGCGGAGTCGGACTAAGGACTGTTTGGTCATACCTGAAATATTTGTCGCAAGCCAATCCACTTTCCGCCCAGTCCAAGTGGGCCCCAGTGGTCCAGCTCCAGGACATAAAAATGCCGGAAAACAGACTTGCCCAATTCCCATTTAGAGCAGTCTTTATCTAGAATGATTCCAATTTACTCTTGATATTTAGAATTATTCCAGTTTCTTGTTGATATTGAGATTGATTCTTAGTTAGAGCCATCACGTAAAGATAAAATGAACTCAGAAGTCACCACAGAGACGCTCAACCGAAAGCTCGCCCAGGCGGGACTTCGATCCACGCGTCAGAGAGAAGTTGTCTACAATGCGATTCTCTCTAAACGGGACCACCCTACCGCAGACGAGATATTTGCCCGCGTCAAAGCAGACATGCCAAGCATATCTCTCGCGACCGTATATAACTGCCTCGACACGCTCGTTCAGTGCCACCTAGTCAAACAGGTTCACCTCGAACGGGAATCAACGCGATTCTGCCCCAACCTATCCGAGCACGCCCATTTCCATGATAACGATACCGGGCAGGTTTTCGACGTTCAGCTCGAACCTGAAATTCTCGATAAGCTTTCCAGCCTCTTGCCTGAGAATTTTGAACCCAGCTCGATCGATATCACTTTTCGCGGGAGGAGCGCGGCGAAAGCGCAACCTGCCAACGAAAGCGGCGAACCCTCTCAACTAAATTTTTCATGAGCGCATCACTCGAAATAAAGAACCTAAACGTAAGTATCGGCGACAAGCAGATCATAAAGGACTTCAGCCTTACTATTCCTAAGGGCGAAGTGCATGCCATCATGGGCCCCAACGGTACCGGCAAAAGTACTTTGGCAAAGGCACTAGCCGGCCATCCCGACTACGAAATCACCAGTGGCGACGCCTTGATGGATGGAGAGTCGATAATTGAGATGGAAGTAGACGAACGCTCTCGGGCGGGTCTCTTCCTCGCCTTTCAATACCCAATGGAAATACCAGGCGTATCGATCGCCAACTTCATCCGGGCGGCGAGAAATGCGCGTCTGCCAGAGGGCGAAGATCTTAATGCTCCTGCATACTACAAGGAGCTCTATGAGAAAATGGATACGCTCAAGATCGATCGGAAATTCACTTCCCGTTCTATCAACGAAGGATTCTCTGGAGGAGAAAAGAAACGTTGTGAGATCCTACAGCTAGCCATGCTCAATCCCAAGTACGCCATTTTGGATGAAACGGACTCGGGCTTGGATATTGACGCATTGAAAATTGTCTCCGAGGGAGTAAACGCACTTCGAGGGCCGGGACTAGGTGCTCTCGTCATCACCCACTATCAACGGCTGCTCGACTATATCGTACCGGACAAGGTCCATGTAATGTATGACGGCCGCATCGTTAAAAGTGGTGACAAGAGTCTCGCTCTAGAGCTCGAAAGCAAGGGTTACGACTGGATCAAGGAAATCGCAGAAAACGCCGCTTAGAAGCCTCAAAACCAGCACCGAAAGAAGATGACAACTACAGCCAACAATATAGAGATCGATCGCGACAAAGGGGATTTCAAATACGCCGAAACCCACAAGTTCGACGCCGGCGTCGGCTTGAAAGAGACCAGGACAAAAGAAACCTGTAGCCCGTAAAGAGCCGTCGAGCCTGGCCCGAAACCCCCGGCCGGGGTCCTTCACCCCAAGCATGTGCAAGAGTGAAGCAAAGCCTGCGGGAAGCAATAC
>CALDFV010000232.1 GCA_937942145.1 uncultured Opitutaceae bacterium | reverse complement strand
TGCTCCTCCAGGATTCTATCACATCGGACCGCATCAGGTCGAGGTGGGCTCAGATGGTGTAGTGCACCTGCCGGGTGAACAACAGTTTGCGGGGTCTTCGCTTACCTTGGACCGGGGAGTTGAGAACGTCTCTGAATGGCTGGGGCTGACGCTGTCGGAAGTGACAGAGATGTGCTCCTCTCTCCCTGCCGGACATTTCGGGATCGAGTTGTGATCATACCTATGGATTTCAGAAAAGGGTATCGGGCGATCTCTGATCGCCCACAACCAATCTCGAAATAATTGTGTGCGCTCGAAGATCACCCGATACCATTGGGAAGTGTAGAAGTGCTACTATTACTTCTTCCGTTTACCTCGTGTTTTTTCTTTTAGGGCAACAAGCTCGATCTCAAAAATAAGGACGGTATATCTGGGGATCACCCCGTTTCCCTTGGAGCCGTAGGCAAGATTGCTGGGGATATAGAAACGGTATTTGTCACCCGGCGACATGAGCTTGATGCCTTCAACCCATCCGGGTATGACATCCCATAATCGAATATCCATCGTCTGACCCCGCATAAGCGAGCTATCGAAGACGGTTCCATCAGTCAGCGTTCCATGGTAGTGGATTTCAATGACATCCTTTGGGCGGGGAAGTTGGTCCGAGTCACCTTTTGCTAGAATTTCGTACTGGAGCCCGGACTGGGTGGTGGTGATGCCTTCGCGAGATTTGTTTTTTTCCAGAAACGCTTTTTCTGCTGCACGCGCCTGGCGAATTTCTGATTTCGAAGCGGCGTTTGTACGGGAGAGACCGCCTGAAATAAGGCATAAGGCGAGAATTGAGAGAATAAAGAATGGTCGCATTGGGATAACTCGTGGGAGTCATTAGCAACTGTGTAAGGATATAGTGAAAAGAAGCAAGACTCAGCTGGGATCGCGGCATATTTGCCAATCTGCGCTTGGCACGGAAACGTAGACTGATGTATGCAGTGTTTAGATGACGGCTGTTAACAAAGGCCCACTTTGCGCTTACCTGGTCTTTGCCTTAGTCTTTGCCGGAAATCTGTTCGCTGGTTTCTACGACGAGGTGAAGCTTAGGGCAGAGCAGGGGGATCCAGAGGCGCAAGACATACTGAGTTATATGTACCAGTCTGGAAAAGGGGTTCCAAGAGACTTGGAGAGAGCTAGAAGATGGTCGGCTTTGGCTCAGCAGGGAGGAGTCAGAGGGAGTCGATTGAGTCCTCAAAGACCTCAAAGTGGGCTGATGGGCTATGCGGTTCACTCCAGTCCTCGTCGGCCCAATGTGAATACATCTTCTTTCCAAAGCGTTCGAGCGCTTCCCCGTCGGCCGGGAAGTTTTGCCTACGCGCCAGAATTGCGAGCGAGTCCGCGTCGTCCATCTCCGGGATCTTCGGACACATGGTCGCGCACGAATCTTCGGGAATCCGAATTAGAGCGAATAGAGCGGGGCATTCGCAGTTATCGACGCGGGAAAAAGTGGCATCACCGGCTCGCTCAAGGTGGAAAATTGCTCGTCAGTCCGGTGACCTTCACTGTCAAACAGTCAAAACGAGTGGTTTCGAAGGCGGTCCGTAAGGCCGCTTTCGGAAGTGTTGTGCTGTATTAAGCCGCGTGGACCAGTTTGATCCAGATTCAAAAGCCTAGTTTGCAAGCTCTACGCGTGCACCGCTTAACATTGTCGATTTGACAGGTAGGACTGGGACTGGATAATGATTGATAATCATAATTTTTACCATGAAGAAAAAAGACCCTAAAACTTCTAGTTCCATGTCTCGTCGGCATTTCGGCAAGTTGTCGGCTACGGCCATCGCTGGCAGCGCCTTTAGCTTTCACATCCTACCGAGTCACGCTCGGGGGAATCTGACCAAGCCTACGGTAGTTGGAATCGGGACCGGAGGGAAGGGGAGAGTCGACATCACTCATTGCGATGAAGCCGGATTTCACGTGGTCGGGCTCGTTGATACCGCTGACGCGAAAAGGATGTCGTCGACGGAAAGGGATGTGAAGCGGCTGAAGTCGGTCATTGAAACACGCGAACAATATCCCGATGCCACTTTTTTCACTGACTATCGGGAGATGTATGAAAAACTCGGTGACAAAGTAGATGCGGTCATCGTGTCGACACCGGACCATCATCACTTTCACGCCTCCGCCATGGGCATGCAGCGGGGTAAGCACGTTTATTGTCAGAAGCCGCTAACCCATGGGATATGGGAAGCTCGCGTACTGACAGAGCTTGCTAAAAAGCACGGTGTAAAAACGCAAATGGGCAACCAAGCCCATGCCAACGACCATATGCGACGTTGCGTTGAGTTGATTCGCGCGGGTGTCATTGGTCCGGTGAGGGAAGCTCACACTTGGACCAATCGACCGATTTGGCCTCAAGGATTCGCCAAGCCGCCTGCAAAGGAAAACGTGCCTTCATGGCTAGACTGGGAGCAGTGGATTGGACCCGCTCCTGAAGTGGCATACAATGGGAACATCGCGCCTTTCGCTTGGCGCGGTTGGTGGGATTACGGTACGGGAGCGTTGGGCGACATGGCCTGTCACATTATGGATATGGCGTATTGGGCCGTTGACCCAGGAGCGCCTGCCACGGTCAAGGCCGAACAGCAGGGCGCCACTAAGGTTTCACCACCGATTAACTCCAAAGTGCTATGGGAGTTTGCGGCCAACCAATACACATCGAAAAAGGGATTTAAGTATTTTTGGTACGATGGTTACCTCGATGCTGAATTCGACCGCGACACTTGGACGCTTATCAAGCACAGCGAAGAGTTTAATCACCCGAATACAAAGCTACTCGATGGATTGCCGTTTCAGCAGTTCGGCAGCATTGTCATTGGCGAAGAGGGTAAGTTGATATTCAATCGACAGCATGGTAATTGGTTCCTCCATTCTCGGGCAGGAGTCGATGGGTTTGAATGGCCGGATCAGACGATTGCTCGCGCCAAGGATCAGGATCCCTACAAGGAATGGTTTGACGCGATTACGGGAAAAATTGACCAGGCGGAGTCGCATTTCGGTCAGTCGGGACCGTTCGCGGAAACCGTTCTCCTCGGTGTGATAGCTCAGCAGAATCCAGATGAGGAACTCAAATGGGATGCCAAGAAAATGGAAATTGTCGGCCGGCCAGACCTAAAGAAGCTCGTCCAGCGCGATTACCGAAAAGGATGGAAATTTAAGGGCTAGATTGACAGTTGATGGCCTGTCACCATGGGGTCGGCTTGGCTAACGGGCGATTTCTTATTCCCTCCATGGTGACGGCGGCGGAAGCCGAGGGTTCAGGCTATGGATCGGATCTGTAGGTGCTTGAAGATCGTCTTTTTTGAACCATTATCAGAGTGCATGAAGCAGGATCAAGTCGCATTATGAGTAAGAGTCAAATAGATGGGGACTCATCGCTGTCGAAGCGACGGAGAGAACGTGCTACGAAGTCGAATCGGCGCTCCGGGATTTTACTCGGTTCATTCGTTGCGCTTGCCGTTGCAGGGGCCGCTTGGTATTGGACGCAGGTGGCTGAGCCTGCACGGGGCAAGGAAGCGTATGAGGAAGAGACGAGTCGCCTTTTTGTTGAAATGAAATCAAAGTCGAATCGACTCTCAGAGAATTCATCGGGGGAAGCGCTGAATGCATTTGAGATCGAGATTCGGGAGTTGGCTGAACGCGACGGGGTGAAGCCGGAAAGGGTAGATCCTCTGATTGAAAATGTAGAAGCGTTAAAGAAAACAAAAAGCGAGCGAAGGCAGGAGTTCGAGGCAATGCGGGAAGCAATCAAGGCGTTTCCGCTCGATAGCTCGCCTGAAAAGATAAAGGCCTTTGATGCGCAAATCTCCGGATCGGTTTCCCGATTGGAACGGAGTCAGGGTGCCAAGCTGCGCTCCGATTGGCTTGAGCGAAGAAAGGCAGTGGCTAGCGAATTGAAGACCCAATCGGTAGGGGAATTGATGATACGTTCGGACCCATCAAAAGCGGATGTCTATTTGGATGGAAAACTACTGTCTAAAACTCCCTTTAAAGTGTCAGGGGTCAGGACGGGTCGTCGTGAGGTCGTTTTAAAAAAAATGGGCTATCGAGATAGGAGCATCTTGGTCTCGATCGAGGACTCAGGCGGCAATGATCTGGGCACAGTGGTATTGGACCCCATTGTCGGGGGCGTTCGGATAATCGTATCCGGCGGCAAGTCCCGCGACAAAATTGAAATTGAGATCGAGGAAGCGGATGAGTCGGTTTCGGTGGGAGGCCTCGAAGTGGTGCAAGGGTACCAGCACTTTGAAGGCCGGGAGCATCAACTAGACGCGCTGCGAATCGGGAATTATGTTTTGATCGTTTCGGTCAACGGCAAGATCGCGAATGAATCTTCGTTCGTTGTGAGCGAAGGCGAGACACGGCAGGTGCTGGTGGAGATTTGAACAGTAGTTGTATTTTATGACAACTGATGCTGTCTAGACCTTCGGTCGCCAGCCTTTAGCATAGGATCGCTTCCATAGTCTTTGGGCCTGCGGGTGGTTGAGGATGCGACCGGTTGCAGAATCGATGTCCAGTACGGACTGGGTGCGGTAGGCGATGTTTCCGAGATGACACCAAAGGGTGCTTTTTTGTCCTTCGGCGATTTCCTGGGTGAGTGGGACATCGTCGCGGATCGCATCGCATAGGTTCTGGAAATGAGGGACGTCCCCGGGTGTACCCGCGGTCTGTTCGACCAATTTTCCCTTGGAATCATAGATTGCAAAACCGGCTGTATCGAACGCAATGGATCCCCCTTCGCCATAGAAGGTGCAAAAGGCTAGATTTTCGTCGTCGCGCCGATGGCAGCTACTCCCGTCCCAAGAGGCGCCGACGTCTCCAAAATCGAATTGAGCGGTTCCCGTATCCGGGGTTTCCTGATCATCGTCGAAGTGATAGCGTCCTCCTTGATAACTCACTCGAGTTGGGAAATTGACTCCAAGGCCCCACCGGGCAACGTCGAGAGCATGGACTCCATTGTTGATCAATTCTCCTCCGCCATACGCCCAGTGCCAATGCCAATTGTAGTGGATGAGATTGTCTTTGTAAGGCGCGCGAGGAACGGGTCCTTGCCAGAGCTCGTAGTCCAGGTTTTGAGGCACAGCCGCAGGTTTCCCTCGCCCAATACCGTCTCTAGAGTTCCGGTACCAGGTACGAGCGTAAAGCACCTTTCCAATGGCGCCGCCCTTGAGTTTTTCCATGCCTTCGATCATGGAAGGGTAGCTGCGGCGCTGCGTTCCTTGCTGTACCTTTCGATCGTATTTTCGGGCGGCATCAACCATCCATTCACCTTCCTGTGGATCGTAGCTTCCCGGCTTTTCAACATAGACATGCTTTCCCGCCTCGCAGGCCAATATGGTAGCGGGAGCGTGCCAGAAATTGGGTGCTGCGATTGACAGGATATCCACGTCGGGGTCGTCGAGGATCGTTCTGAAATCACCCACGACCTTGGGACTTTTGGATTGGCCCTTGCTCGCTAATGCGGCGCCTTCGGCGGCCCGATCTCGGTCGACATCGCAAACATAGGCAATTTCGACATTGGTCGCTCCTTGAAAGCTTCGTATGTGAGCCAAGCCACGCTTCAGGCCCATTACGCCTACTCGAAGCTTTCGAGAAGGGGCGTTTTGTCCGTAAACGCTGGGGAGGATTGAGAAGGAGGCTGCTCCGAAAACGCCAGCGGCTTTTACGAAGTCTCTTCTGGAAAATGGAGAATCATTCATGGGTGTGAGGGGTTGGGATCGGGAATTCTGGATAAATGTTTTATTTAAGATTCAATTTCGGTAAGGGACAAGAGCATTCCAAATCTCAGCGGATAGATGTCCAGGACTGGGTTGTGATTTTCTCCCTTCGGGCAGGTACCTAGAAGCTTTTCACAAGCTGCGGTTTGTC
>CALDFV010000231.1 GCA_937942145.1 uncultured Opitutaceae bacterium | reverse complement strand
CGACGCAATTCTCGCAAACATTTAACTTGCCACCTCCAAACCATTTGGCATGAGGTTCTTTCCACTTGAGGGTTTGCTTCCAAGGCTTCCGCCAAAGGAGCAAATCTTTTGCTTGAGTATTCCAGAACTTTTCTGGATTATTCACAGACTCCGAGTAAAGCTTCTTGTATTCGGCCAGACTTTGGATGGCAGCCTGTTTCCTGAATTCTTGAGACGGCGGGAACTTTTCGTCTTCTTGAGCTACTGAAGTAATCTTGTTTGCCACTAATTTTCCTTGATTTAGAAATAAGTTAAGGGGTGAAAAAGCCGAATACCAGCAATTTAGCCCGCTAGGGTCAAGCCTCGGATCAAATAGCAATTTCTCAATTAGGATATGTGAATACACAGAGCTTTTTCACGGCAGTCTCTTGCTGCCCATGTATCCGGATTTAATTACATCAGCTCCTCTAAACTCAAAAACCGCTCCCCTAACGCGAAGCGTATGGCCGACGAAAACGAAAACAAAAACGAACAGACCGTACAGGTTGAAGGTGTCCTCGAAGTCACGAAAAAGAAGACCGGACAACTTCTCGATCTGAGTAAAAACGGGCGTCAGCGCCCGACCGATCCCTTTATCCCCAAGGAATTGATTCGACGCTTCAAGCTGAGAACCGGTAACTATATCGTTGCCCAGGCGACCGCCGACCCCCGATTCCAGAATCCAAAGGTTAGATACATCGACACCGTCGACGGGCTCACAGTAGATGAGCGTCGCAAGAAACTGGATTTCATGCAACTGACAACCATCACTCCGGAAGAGCAGATCAAGCTAGAGACGACCAAGGATCGCATGACCACGCGAGCCATGGACCTATTCTGCCCGCTCGGGAAAGGGACCCGTGGGATTATTGTCGCCCCGCCAAGGACCGGAAAGACGACGCTTCTCACTCACATCGCTCAAGGGATTAAAGCCAACCATCCCGATATCCAGATATTCATTCTTCTCATCGACGAACGTCCCGAAGAAGTTACCGACTTCCGGCGCAATATCGATGGAGAGGTTTGGGCCTCATCCAATGACGAAGACCTGCCAAGCCACCTGCGAGTCGCTGACCTTTGCATTGAAAGGGCCAAGCGCCAGGTAGAAGTCGGCAAGGACGTCGTCATACTAATGGATTCAATCACTCGTCTCGCACGGGCTCACAACTCAGCTAAAAAATCGGGTCGGACCATGTCTGGCGGTCTGGATATCCGAGCTTTGGAAAAACCTCGCCAAATATTCGCCGCCGCCCGGAACACCGAGGAGGAAGGAAGCCTGACCATTGTCGCCTCTGCCCTCATTGAAACTGGCAGCCGCATGGACGACATGATTTTCCAGGAGTTCAAAGGCACGGGCAACATGGAAATGGTGCTTGATCGCAAAGTCGCGGAAATGCGCCTGTACCCCGCCATGAACATCGCTTCATCAGGAACGAGACGCGAGGAACTGCTAATTCCGGAAGACGTACTCGATGGTATTCACTTTTTTCGACGCGCCTTGGTGCAGCAGAAAACCGAAGACGCCACGGAAACCATGCTCACGCGTTTGTCGAAGACCGACAGCAATCAGGACCTGCTCGATTTGATTAGCCGGTAATTTTCACCGTCTGTGTCTCTTATTACAACCGATTCCGTCACCGTTTGAGCCATGCCCAGGAGAGATATGGGCGATTATCTCGAATAATGCCCACTTATCGCTTGAACTAGCTTAAAGTGCTGGCAGAAAAGACTGTTTCTCTTCCCGAGGCTATCGGGGAGCTCCTCTTCATTCTGAGTCTTTTATGGAAAGTTTCTCACAACAGTGTCTCGACATGGCTCGCTCCATGCTCAGCCACAATTTGGATTCCATCAATCAAGATGGCACGATTACACCTGTGGAAGGTGAAGAGCCTCGCCTCGACGAGCCCGGACATGCGGCGCTTGCGATTGGGGAGTTCTACAGGGCTACTGGCGAACCAGAACTAGACGGCAAGGATCTCATTGACCTCGCGGCTCGGTGCATCACCCAGCAAGTTTTCCGCGATCCTCCGCAAGAAAACGGATTGGCTTATGCCGCCCTCGCCCTCCTTTCTTTCGGACCCTCCAAGGAACGGAATCCCGTCTGGGAACGCCTAGTGGACGAAACTCGCGAGCGTTTGGACAAACTGCTTCTGAACCGAAGCGACTACGACAATCACTGGCAAACCTTCAACATTGCGAAGGCCGTATGCCGCTTCAGCCTTGGACTTTCGAAGAAGGACGAAACGGGTCGCCTGATTGAGCGTTTCCTGGATCGCATCGACCAGACAAGCTCGAATGGCTACTTTGATGACGTCGATGACGGCATTGGAGGCTCCTACTCTCTCTATGGAGTGATGTCTTTCGTATTCATTCGGCAGTCGCTTCAACTTCATTCCAATCCTGGCTTGAGGGAGCGTAAGTTGCCTAGCCTCCGCACGTACGCCCAAAAGTACATAAAGATTCTTCCCGACCTCGTCAGAGAAGACGGACTGGGCTGGGCTTTCTCGAAGAGCGCAGGCGCCTACGGACAGATGCACCTGATCTCGCTCCTGCTCCAGGGCTTTCGCGATGGATGGGTTCCCGATGATCGCCAGCAAAAGTACTTCGATCTTTTGCGTCGCCTGTTTTACTTTTTCTACGTCACCTTCCTTGATCAGGAACATGGATATTTGATCGTTCGCGATCAGGAACGCACCGCTTTCGCTGGACATACCACGCGCCTCTCTAACTTTGACGGAGCCCGGTACCTGAGCCAATGGGCTAGACTCTCGAAAGATATCAAGGCACCAACTGGAGCGCCCGCTGAGCCATTCAAGTCCGGGTGTCGCTTCGTCATTTTCGACAAGTCTAATAAGAAAGAGCAAGGACTCCTGCTATACAGAAATGTCGATTCGGGGCTACAGATTCAAATGCCGCTGGTTTCCTGCGGAGCGAAACCGACTGCAGACTGCCTCCCCTTCCCTCATTCACCGGGGGTTTTCGATTGGCCGAACAATACTTATTTGCCGATTCTGATTCCGGAACTCACGTTCCGAGGGGAACAGTACATTCCGGCATTTTACGGCAAACGGTGCACCACGGGCCTCGGCTTTAAGCGCTCTTTCTACTTTCGATACGAGCAGCCCGACCTAATCAGCACCAACGAGAAAATTGCTAACAATATCGGTTCCTGCAAAGTTAGCTGGACCTTCGCAGGCAACAAAATCACGAGCGAGTTTATCTATACCGTAAAGAATCAGATCACTATGGATCGATTCCGCTACATGCTGGCGATCGGCTCGCCCCACTCAAAGCATCGGGTGGATTCTTCTCCCATGCTTGGTCAGGAAGGGCTCCGCTGCCAAGTTCTCAAGGATGACTTTCAAGGTACCTGGAAGGAAACGGAGGTTGTCACCAACGATCCAACCTACCGGGCTAACTACGGCAACCTCCACTACTTGCAAACCTTAGAGCGAGACCATCCGCTCATCATGCGACCTGGTCAAACCTACCGACTCTCAGTGTCGTTTGATCCAGACATCATTGCGGTAGGAGAAACGGAATAAGCGGCATTCTCGAAGCGCTCACTTACTGGTAGCTCGAATCGTCGCCATCCTCTCATGCTGGCAAAACGAATCATTCCATGCCTGGACGTCCACGCGGGGCGGGTCGTCAAAGGAGTAAAGTTCAAGGAACTCCGTGATGCCGGTGATCCCGTCGCTTGCGCCAAAGCATACGACGAGCAAGGCGCCGACGAGCTCGTGTTTCTGGATATCACTGCATCGAGTGACGAACGCGAGATCATGCACCACGTCGTCGAGCAGACGGCGTCCGAGTGCTTTATGCCACTCACTGTTGGCGGTGGCTTGCGCAACCTCGACAACATTACCCAAATGCTTCATTCGGGTGCAGACAAAGTAAGCCTGAATACCGCCGCGATCAACGATCCGAACCTTATTCTGGAAGCTGCCCGTAAATTTGGAAATCAGTGCATCGTTTTGGCCATCGACGCGAAACGCGATGGTGACAGCTGGCGCGTATTCACCCATGGGGGACGCAACGCGACGCCGCTCGACGCCATTGAATGGGCCAAGAGAGCCGTCTCTTTGGGCGCGGGAGAAATCCTGCTCACCAGCATGGATGCGGATGGAACACTGGCGGGTTACGACATTGAGCTGACGCGTAGCATTTCCGAAGCAGTAGAGGTTCCGGTCATTGCTTCGGGAGGTGCCGGAAACTTGGATCACTTAGTAGATGTACTCGAGAAAGGCAAAGCCGACGCCGTTCTAGCTGCCAGCATATTCCACTTTGGCACCTACACGATCAGCCAAGCGAAACGGCACCTGGAAGACGCTCACGTTCCCGTGCGCCTCTAGCATATAAACGGGTCTCGTTCGGAATAAATTTTCGGCATCCACGCTTGGCAATTGGGAACAGGTCGCTTTACTCCCACACCATGATCAAATTTCTCCATACTCGCATTCGCGTAAGTGACCTTGAAAAATCAATCGACTGGTACTGTAAAAACTGTGGATTCACGGTTTTGAAGCGTAACGACAAGAGCCCTTCTGGCAATCAGATCGTCCACCTGGAACTGCCTGGTAGTGCCCACAATCTCGAGCTTACCTACTCGCCCGACTTTAAGGTCGAGTTTCCCGAAGACCTGATGCACACCTGCCTGGGCGTCGACGATATCGTGGAGTATTGCCAAATGTTAGAAGACAATGGTGAGGACGTTTGGCCGGGTGACTGGAAAACTAAATTCACTTCCGGCGGTCTCAAAATGGCCTTTATCACCGATCCTGACGGATACGAGGTGGAAATCCTGGAAAACTAACCCGGCAACAGGCTCTTCCCCGTAGGGCCAGCGCTCGCACTGCGCCGCGTTATCAGCTAATCCAGCATGCGCGCAATGCGGCCTTCCACAAAGTCGGCCGCTACTTTTTCTAGCGTCACCTCAGCACAGCGATTTGCCAAGTCCTCTCCGTTCGTACCGTCACGCGGAACAACCACTCGAATGTAGTTGTCGGTATAGGACGGCCAAGCATCGGGACGTGGGTTCTCAAACAAGACCCTCATCGTTTGGCCTAGATGCGCTTCATAAAAGTCATACCGCTTATTTGCCGATAAGCGTCTGAGTCGAGCGCTGCGTCTTTGTCGTTCCACGATTGGCACCTGATCCTTCCGTCTAGCGGCTAAAGTTCCCTCCCTTTCGGAAAATGAAAACACATGGCAATAGTCGAAAGGGTTTTCCAAAAAAACGCGGCAGGTTTCCTCAAACGCTTCCTCCGTCTCCCCCGGAAAGCCAACCATGATATCTGTCCCAATA
>CALDFV010000230.1 GCA_937942145.1 uncultured Opitutaceae bacterium | reverse complement strand
AAAGGTAGCGGGCGATCTCCGAGCGCCCAGAAAAGCAGAAATTGAAATGGGCGCTCGGAGATCGCCGACTACCCTGAATCCTACGTGGTGGAAGCTTTGTCATCTGCTACCATGAAACGTAACCGGCCCGATCTTGTCGAGTCAGGAAGCGGCAGACAATGCGGACCTGCTCGGACATCAACTACTCCACCATTTCCACCAACTTGTTGTATTGGGATACGACGGCTCCCAAGGCTTTGCTGTGGGTCACGTACGCCTGCCACTCTGGGTCTTTCCACATCAGTTCGCGCTTGGCTTCGCGATCCGCGAGATCCTCGTAGCTCCACATCAAAATGAACTCGTTCGGGTCCTCGATGGATTTCACATAGGAGTACGGCTCCCCAAGGATTCGGGTCTGTGGCGCCCGCCCATACTTTTCGTATAGCTCGAAATGCGTTTCCCGCGTCGCTGGCTTGGTTTGGTAGATTCTTATATCAATTAGCATGTATTCAATTTTCAGGTAGCGGGCGATCTCCGAGCGCCCACAATTTCTGTTTTTGAACTATGGGCGCTCGGAGATCGCCCGCTACCTTGGCTGGTGACATGAATCGTGAAGAAATGACCGATCTTGTTGAACGCATCCAATGCCTCTGGAATTCTGGGTACCACATGATCGCTATTGTGCCATGCATGGGGCACGTCATCATAGGCCTGAAAGTCTACCTGCACCCCGCAATGCCTGGCTTTGTTCGCAAAGGCTTCCGCATCGCCAAACATTGTCTCCAGCTTTCCGACTTGTACGAGAATCGGTGGCAGTCCTTCCAGGTCGGAATATACTGGAGACGCGAGCGGGTCCTTGGGGTCGACCCCGTTCAAATAGAGTCCGGCCATTCGGTCTAAATAGATTTTTGAGATGGAGGGATCGGAATCCTGATTGGATTCAAAGGTTGCAGCGCTTTGGGTAAGATCCGTCCAGGGCGAAAGGAGAACGGCGGCCGCTGGCTGGCCTTCCCCTTCCATTTTTAGTTTCGCCAACAAAGCGGCCGTTAAACCACCGCCCGCAGAGCTTCCTCCCACCACGATTTGATGCGAAGGGATCCCTTGCTTCAAAGTCCACTGATAAGCGGCATACGCATCTTCGACTGCAGCAGGGAATGGATTTTCAGGAGCTAAACGATAGTCGACTGTCAAACAACGGCACCCGCAGGACGCACTAATGTTCGACCCAATTCTGCGACTTGCTTCCGCCGAACTGCGATAGTAGCCCCCACCATGGAAGAAAACAAAAACGCCCTCGTTCGTGGGCGTCCCGTTGACGACCCACTCACCGTAAACACCGTCCATGTCACAGGACTCGATTTTCGTGTTCGGTCTCGGTACGCTCCCAGCATCCGGACCCTTGCCCCGGAGTAATTCGATCGACTGACTCGAGTCGTAGGGGCTTGCCCGTCGCAGAGCGATTAGGGATTTCAGTTTTTCGCTAGGCATGGATTTTCAAATTTTCTTAAGTTGAGAAGGTCGAGCGACCCAAGACGGATTGTGTTTCATACAACGATCCCGCTTTCTTCGGGCCCGGAAGTGGGCTGCGAACCGGAACTTCCGTGAGACGGGGCTGATTGGTCGGTTCTCCAAGCAAAAAGCTACTCGCATACACGTCCCATTCTACGCCTCGTAGCGGCCAGGCATCCCCGGCACAGTACTGGAAAAGCAATAGCCTACGCGGATTCGGCGACAGGTTTGGCAACGAACCGTGCAATACTCGAACGTGGTGAATGGAGATGCCGCCCGCCTTCACTTCGATCTTCTGCGCCTTTGAATCATCAAAATCTTGCTCGGTCACGGCCCCCGCAAATCGGCCATCCTGGTGATGATCCAGAATCCGTCCTTTATGTGTTCCAGGAATTCCCATCAGGCATCCGTTCGCTTCATTCATATCATCGATACAGACGCCAACCGCCAAGAGATCATCATTAGTAAATGGATACCAGGCCCAATCTTGATGCCACTCAACGGGGCTGCTGCCGCCACCCGTTTTCATGTTCAGCTTGTTACCATTAGTCCAAATCGAGGGTCCAATCAACTGCGAAACAATTTCGAGGATTTTCTCGTGCCCGAGTGTATTTCGATACACCTCATGAATATCAATCGGACTTTTCAACCGACGTAGCTTAGGGGCTTCCCGTGTGTGGTCCGGCTCTAAATCAAAAACACCGTCACTCTCTTTTACATACCGTGACTTCTCGACGAATTCATCCGTCACCCTCCTAAGATCAGCAACTTCAGTTTCACTCAGCACTCCTTCAACCGAGACGTATCCATCTCTTTTATACGCGTAAATTTGTTCATCTGTTAGCATTCTATTAGGGGAGGCAAGGAACTAAACCTCTTACAATTACAAATGCGAGCCCAAGCTGAGTCAACCGTTCACTGACCAAAGAACTCCAATCCTCTCCCCGGCCGAAACAAAGGCTTCTCATTCGTTGACAAAATCTGGAAACAGGGCACGATTCTAGCCATGCGCAAGTACTCACGTCGGGACATCCTAACCAGCTTGGCAGCCCTCGGCGGACTCGGGATGGTCCCTTCTGCACTCAGACAAGCCCAAGCGAAAACCGCGGCATCCGCAACGCGTCAACGGATCACTCGCTACGAGGTGATTCCCGTCCGCGTCCCCATGCACGATCGGGTTCGCGACGTTTTCGCGGAGGTCTATCGCAAACAGGGAATCAATCGCGATTACTACGATTCAACGCTGGTTAAGCTCTATACGGATGAGGGACTAGTAGGGATCGGCGATGCGCTATTGAATGTTGAAGATTCCTTAGGAAGCGTACCTCAAGCGAAAGCGATCTGCAATCGCCTCATCGGTCGCTCACCTTGGGAATTTCTCTTAGACGATAGCTTGGGAGGAGTTCTCATAGCCGTGTACGATTTGATTGGGCAGGCATCGGGACTACCGGTTTCACGGCTATTCTCGCCTGAAACAAAAACGCACATTGTTCAATCCTGGTGGAGCCAGTGCTTCCCCCCTGACCTAATGGCCACCGAGGCGAAACTGGGATACGACTTGGGCTACCGAGTCCATAAGGTGAAAACGCGCGACTTTGAGGATCCCGTTGAACAGGCCGAAGCCGTAACCTCATCCGTACCGGCAGACTTCAAGATCTGGGCCGATGCCAACAGCACCTGGAAAACGCCCGAACGAGCCATCAAATACGGAGAGCGACTCACTCGATTCCCGCAGTACTTCGCGATCGAATCGCCCTGCGACTACGGCAGCCTCAATCACTTTCGCCAATTGAAGGATCGTTTTCCTCTCAAGCTCGCCGAACACTATCCCCAAGATCCGATGCCGTTCGTCCGCGAGGAATTGCTCCAGGCCCTCGTCACCGGCGGCCCCATCGGCAAGACCCTCGTTCAACGAGCGCTCATGGCTGAGGTAACTGGCATTCCACTTTGGCTTCAGCACAGCATTTTCACCGGCGTCGCCCAAGTCTTTCAAGCCCACCAGACCGCCGCCTTCCCGGGTATCCAGCATGCCGTCAGCATCACCCATGTCATTCAAGATGATCTAATGGTTGAATCATTCGAAATGAAAGACGGGCTCTATGAAGTTCCCACTCTGCCGGGACTCGGCGTACATTTCAACGAGGATGCCTTGGAAAAATATCGACGGGGGTAGCGACTGGGAACGCTCAGCCCCAGCTCGGAATCAAACTACCGGGAACGCTGAGTCCCAAGCTCAGCGTTCCCGGGGACCAGAGCGAGAATTGAGTCAACTGTAGACTCTAACCTTCCTTGTCGGAAGAATCCCGTTTGCATAGCCTTTTACCTGAACTCAATTTCCCAACGAAGCTGACTAGGCGACCAGGTTCCCAAATTTACTCCGCGGTGGCACCTCTAAAACTTCTATGGTCATGAGACCTTACACAATTCTTATAATTTGCCTTACAAGTGTATCCACGGCCTGGGCCCACGATTTTGGCACTCTCATTTTCGAAGATACGTTCGACCGTACCGAATCCCAGGAGGAGAAGGACGAACCGGGCAATGAGTGGACCACGAGCAGCGACAAGACCGCCAAGGGCCACAAAGAGGTCGATCTACGTGATGGGCACATGTACATCTACACTCATGCGGAAGCGAACCATGCGACTTCCGTGCGTCACGCGTTTGAGTTTAGAGATGGAACCCTTGGGCTTCGTTTCAAACTCGAGGAGGAAGACGACTCCCTCACTCTCAATTTTGCGGATCTGGGACTCAAGTCCGTCTGGGCCGGGCACTTATTTAAAGTGACCATAAGCCCTGACAATATTAAGATTACGGATCAGAAAACCGGGGAAATGGATCTCAAGATTCGCGATGCCCGAAAAGAAAACCGCCATTCCCCAGAACTTGAAGCGCTCCTGGCAACAAAGAGCATGACCCTCCCTCACAAAGTTACGGTAAACGAGTGGCATCAGATATACACGACCGTAGCAGGTGACAAGATCACTTGTTCGATTGATGGCGTTACCATCGGCTCATTTCACTCAGAAGGATTCGCCCACAAGACAAAGCGACTCCTAAGACTTCTCGTACCCAAGAATGCCTATGTCGACGACGTCAAAATCTGGAGACGCAACTAGGCTATCGACTCTCCAGCGAGTCGCTGATCGCTCATTGGTCTGGCCCTTCAAAGTCTGGGGCTTCGGAGAGGGCATAGCCCTTCGTGGACTGCGAGCCGCCCATAGCGTTACAAATCATTCCAAATATCATGGATTCGTTAGCGCGATGCTACGGTCCTATGTCGTCCGAGGGGTCGCCCGAGGCAATGAAGAACACATTGCTCCCGGAACCGAGCTCCTACAGCTTTACGAAGAGGGCGGAGAGCCCGAGTTACTCGAGGCCGCTAGGAAACTGGCTGCCTTGAATGCCTCTTTTCCATTGAACACTTTTGGCGCTCGGATGCATCGTCCCGACTTACCCGGCTGGCGAAAGCAGATCTGGGTTGATTCCATGGACGTCGACGCTCCCTTTCTCCTCAAACTGGGACGCATCACCAACGACGAGTCCTACGTGGATCAAGGGTTGAATGAGATCCTTGGATACGCAAGGGCGCTACAGGTCGAAAGCAACACCGAAACCGACGGTCTCTTCTGGCATGGCTACGAAGAGGATTGCGGCACCAACGGGCAGCTATGGGCTCGCGGCAATGGATGGGCCGTGATGGGGCTCGTCGAAACATTGAAACTAATGCCCGATTCCCATCCCGCAAGACAGGAACTTAGGGAGCGACTCGATCGATTGATCCACGCCTTGAAGCGGCATCAGGACAAATCCGGGTTGTGGCACACCGTTGTCACCCATCCTGAAACCTATTTGGAATCCACACTCGCGGTGATGACTGCCTTCGCTCTCCACGAGGCGTTTGCGGGCGAATTAACCGACCCCAAAGCGTTCGGGAAGATGGAGCGAGATGCCCGTTCCGCCGCAATTAGGTGCGTTAAGGACGATGGAGGGTTGGACCTGGTAAGTGATGCCACCCCCATCGGCGAGTTGAAAATGTACGCCACGCGACCCTTCGACGTATTCCCTTGGGGACAGGGCCCCGTGATGCTAATGCTAGCCCAAAACACTTTATGAAAATAGCCAAAATTGAAACCTTCGCGGTTCAGGCAAAACCGATTGACAAGAAAAGCTACTGGGGGAGCCGAGGCTGGGGCGATGAAAACCGCTCGCCCGAACTCTCCACCGAATATCCTCCCCCACTGCGTCGGCGCTTTATCTATTCCAAGACTATCGATACCGTTATCGTTAAAGTGACAACGGATGACGGACTCGTTGGATGGGGCGAATCGAAAGCTCCCGTGGCGCCGCAGGCCACCAAACAAATCATCGATCTTCTTTTGATCGACATCGTCATGGGCGAGGATCCTCACGATGTAGTCGTTTTGTGGGAGCGCATGTATGCGGGCATGCGCGTCCGTGGTCATCGGGCAGGTTTCTATCTCGAAGCGATTAGCGGGATCGACATCGCTTTGTGGGACCTGATCGGAAAAGCGTCCGGAAAACCCCTTTTTCAACTGCTGGGAGGATGTTTTCGCAACCCGGTTCGGGTCTACGCCTCTGGATTGCCTGCCCTCAGTTACGATATGCCGGAAGAAGCCTTCGAGCAATTGGCAATGGATGCTAAGGATTTGAAAGATCGTGGATATACTGGACTGAAAATGGCCATTGGCCGTGGATTCAAAGGTGATCTCAAGAGTATCCGAAAAGTGCGCGAAACCCTGGGCCACGATTTCCTGATCTACACCGACGCGGCAGGCGTCTACGACCGAGCCCAAGCCATGCAGATCGGGTACGAGCTTCAAGAGCTTGGCTGCATGTGGTTTGAAATGCCAACCGCTCCCGAGGATGTGGCAGGATACGGCGAGATCGCCAAGGCTTTGCGTATACCGATCGCGACTGACTCGCTGACCTCACGATACGAAACAGCGGAATTCATTCGTGCGGGGGGACTGGACGTCGTCCTGCCAGATGTATGTCGGGCTGGTGGTCTCACTGAGTGTAAACGGATCGCCGAGATGGCCGATGGGTTCGGCCTCGCTTTTGCCCCTCACATTAGCATTGGTTCGGCTATCCACTTCGCCGCTAGCGCCCATTTGGCAACCGCCATGCCCAATACCATCACCTCGGAGTACTGGTTCGGCGACAATCCGCTCGGAAACGGAATCCTCAAGGAGCCCCTCCGTCTGGAAAACAGCTACATGTATACCCCAGAAAAGCCAGGGCTCGGGATAGAGATCGACGAAGCGGCGCTACAAGCCGTGATGACTTAATGAAAAGCTAAATCCTTAGGGCTCTGGTGCTAGCAGAGCTTCGAGCAAGTGAAGTTCTTATTGAACAATCCATCGTTGGTCTCTAAGGAAGTGTCCGATAAGTCGAAAGGTCGGCCTGACTATCCCTAGTCAGCTGCCTTGGCGCGCCCTTTTTCGGCTGCTTGGGAATAAGCAGCCCTACCTCCCCACTTAATATTTGATACTTATTGGACACTCTCTAAAGGTAACTTTAATAGAAGACCCCAACGCCCATGAATCGCCGATCCTTTTTGAAAGCCAGCGCCGTCGTCGGAGCCGCCGCGACCATTTCAGCTCCCAACATCTTGAGAGGGCACAATCTAAATGAACGACTGAATATCGCGATGATCGGTATCGGCAATCGCGGTCAGCGAAACACGGGCTATTTCTCAGGGGAAAACATTGTCGCCCTTTGCGACGTGAACGCGGAGAAGGTCGGGATTGCGGCGAAGTTTTTCCCTAAAGCGCGGCGGGTAACAGATTTTCGCCGATTGTTTGACCATGAGAAGGAATTTGACGCGATCGTTGTATCCACTCCTGAGCATACACACGCCTTTGCCACTCTTCCAGGACTCCAGTTAGGCAAGCATGTCTACTGCGAAAAGCCTTTGACTTACAACATCGAAGAAGCGCGCATCATTCGCATGGCGGCCCGCAACGCAAACGTGGTCACGCAGATGGGAACGCAAAACCACGCCAACGACAACTATCGCCGCGTGGTTGAACTCATTCAATCCGGGTCGATCGGCGCGGTGCGGGAAGCCCATGTCTGGAATTCCCGTGCTTGGGGCTGGCATGCGAGCGAACAGGCGGCTCGCGACGCGAAAGATCGCTACATCGTTATTCGTCGTCCCAAAAAACCTCAGCCGATACCCGCTAGTCTGGACTGGGACCTATGGGTAGGGCCCGCGCCAGAAACTCCTTTCCACAACGATTATTTCGAAGGCCCTTTGTGGTATCGCTGGTGGGACTTCGGCAACGGCACCATGTCCGACTTGGGAAGCCATTGGATTGATCTTCCTTTCTGGGCTTTAAAGCTCGAAGCGCCCCTCACGATCGAAGGCAAGGGGCCAAAACCGCACGAAGCCATGGCGCCCGCTTCCATGCAAGCGATTTATGAATACGGTGCCCGAGGCGATATGCCACCGGTAAAGCTGACCTGGTATCAAGGCTTGCAAAAGCCGCAAATCTGGAAAGAGCACGGAATCCCTCAGTGGTCCAGTGGCCATCTATTCATCGGCGACAAGGGAATGCTGTTGTCGGACTACAATAAGCATATCTTGCTCCCCGAAGACAAATTCGTCGGCTTTGAAGGACCGGAACCGTTTATCCCAAGATCGGCCAACGGTCATCATCAGGACTGGGTGGACGCGTGCAAAGGGGGCGCTCCGACCCTTTCCAACTTTGAATATTCCGGCCTTCTAACTGAGGCAAACCATCTTGGCAACGTCGCGTATCGTACCGGTAAGAAAATCCATTGGGACGCTAAGGAAATGCGAGCCACCAACGCGCCAGAAGCTGAGCCATTCATACGTCGCGAATACCGTAAAGGGTGGACGCTTAGTTAACTACGCCAAGAACGCTTAATCCAGTTAGTTCGTTTCCAGCACACAATCTCCCACACTGAGTATTCAATAACTCTTTACTCAGCGTACTTATCGACCGTCAGGTCGTCGCAGTCGTACTCCAAGAAGGGGTCGCTGGTCAGCACGGAGGTATTCTGATGAGTGTGCGGCTGGGCTAGGTACACGGGATCGACGACCGTGTACTCACGCTTGAGTTCATTACCTGCTTCATTGAGATAAAAACGTTCGGTGATTTCCATTTGCTCTCCGTGTCTAATAGCCGGACCCGGTCTTCCTCCTGGGGCCTGTAGGAATCCGGGACCGAAACCCTTCGTTCTGACCACCAGGGTGTCTCCTTCCCATTTGCCAACCGAATAGCCCGTAACGCTGGGTTCGATCGTTTCGGGAAATTCACCGTCCAGGTGAATGGTCCGGACCACATCCATAAATCCATAGGTGATCACAATCTTGGTCTCGGACTGCTCGAACTTATTAACCATTTGATCAAAATTGTAGTCCAGTATGATATTGGTGGGCTCGCACATGAACCTTGGATTGTCCGCTTCCGTGTAGTTAACCCCTTCTTCCCTCGCGATCTGAGTCATCACATAGCGAGGGGGCCTAGCGCCACGACCTCTGCCTCTTCCTCTTGGGGGCTCGGTCCAGTTGCCTTCAAGATTGGGCGTACCGTCTTCGCGTTTAAGTTCACGTTCCCCGCTGACCACTTGGCCCGCATCGTTGAGCGAGTCGCGGCGGTTCACTATTTTGCCATCCGCAAAGGTGATGGTATGAGCATAGCAGGTTTTCGAGTCCCGCCGGTCCGGCGATCCGTTGACAGTGATTTTCGTTCCTAGAGCAAACATCTCCTCAGTCCAGCCCCTTCGCTTTAACAAGCTTCCCGAACGCAATTCACATCGCCATTGTTCCTCTTCCCCGGCTTCGTTAATAACCTTGAAGTAGACGTAACCATGCGGATTCACAAAACGAACGCGATTCACGGTACCGGTCACTGTCACATTCTGATCAAGGTCGAATTGTCCCGTGACTCCGTGATGCGAGAATCCAGTCGATGAGGTCAAAATTGACGCACACACAAATACCAATGCGCCAGCGAGATAGGATTTATTTATAGTCATGGTCATTATTCTGTGGGTGTTTAGGCCGTACTTCGCTGAAGCATTCAAAGAGACCGTTTCTTAAACCGCCTTCTATTAGATGCCTACACTAAGGTCTCGGTTACAACCAATATGCTAAATCCCTAGGTTATGGCAAGAAAGCTCGGAACGAGGATACCATTGCCTTGATAGGGCGTATCTGTATTTCAATATTCTTTGAGCATTGAACGACCGTCTAGGATTTCAGGGCTTCAGAATGCTTGCACCTTCTGTATTTTGTGTTTCGGTACGCACTTAGTCAAAATTTCTATGGACGAGCTACCCTTGTTTTCTCGAGTGCGTAACTATGGTGAGAAGGTCGCCATTAGTAATACCACATCGCAATTTACCTATAAACAGCTACTAACGGATTCTGCCGCACTGGCCTCAACGCTATTGGGGGATGAGGTTGACCTGGATGAAGCTCGCATCGCCTTTTTGGCTCCAGGCGGTCCTGAATATGCAACCATTCAATGGGGAATTTGGCGAGCAGGTGGAGTCGTAACTCCCTTGTGCCTTTCGGCCGCAGAACCAGAATTCGAATATTCACTCACCGATTCGGAAGCCAGTCGAGTTATAGCGACACGGGAACAGGCTACCAAAGTGGCGTCCGTCTGCGCGCGCCTAGAAATTCCTTTGCTGGTTTTGGAAGATCTGCAACTTGTATCTGAGAAATCGCTACCAATGCTGGAGCCCTCGCGGCGAGCTATGATTCTGTACACAAGCGGAACCACCAGCAAACCTAAGGGAGTGGTCACAACGCACGGCAATATTCAGGCGCAAATCGAATCGCTAATCGAAGCCTGGGAATGGCAGACCAGCGACCGTATCCCTCTCTTTTTACCACTACACCATGTTCATGGGATCATCAATGTTCTCTCCTGTGCTCTCTGGATGGGAGCTTCGATCGAAACGTTTCCAAAATTTGAATGCGGTTCCATTTTTAGGCGCGTGGCGGAGGACGCCTATACGGTTTTCATGGCCGTGCCAACGATCTACGTAAAGTTGATTGAAGCTTTAGAAGATTTAGATGATCAAGAACGCTCGAACGTAGTCGAAGGCTTCAATAGGATGCGATTAATGGTATCGGGATCGGCCGCCCTACCCGCAAGCGTGCACATGAAATGGACCGAACTAACTGGGCAAAAGCTTTTGGAGCGCTATGGGATGACCGAAATCGGCATGGCGCTGTCCAATCCCTTTCATGGCGAACGTCGACCTGGATCGGTGGGCCAGGCCCTACCTCTCGTCGAGGTCCGCCTAAAAGCTGAGTCCGGTGAACTGGTAACGGTTGAGAATGAACCGGGTGAAATTCAGGTTAGGGGGCCTTGTGTATTCAACGAGTATTGGAACCGCCCGGAAATCACCAAAGAATCCTTTGACGACGGTTGGTTCCGAACCGGTGATATGGCTGTATTGGAAACTGGATACTATCGAATCATGGGAAGGCTTTCAGTTGATATCATCAAGAGTGGGGGGTACAAATTGTCCGCTTTGGAAATTGAGGCCGCGCTATTACAACATCCGAATATCAGAGAATGCGCAGTCATTGGTCATCTAGACAACACTTGGGGAGAAGTCGTTGCCGCTGCCGTAGTGCTCGAAGCGGGATCTAATCTCGACTTGGGGCATTTAAGAGACTGGTGCCGAGATAGACTGTCCCATTACAAACTACCTAAAAGACTATTAGTGGTAGACGCCCTACCTCGAAATGCCATGGGCAAGGTCACAAAACCCGCGGTTAAGGATTTATTCTAGATCCGAAGGCGTACAAAGACAAAATTCTACAAACCTGAGGCAATGCTCAATTGCGTGCCATTTCCATTCCTTTTCGGAATGGACCATTGAAATATCCATCCTCAGATAAATGATTGGACAGTCTGTATCCGTATCGCCATTTAACCTAGATGGCCCCGAATAGACTCCTGATCGTCCTAGCTGCCCTGATTATTTCGCCGCTGCTCCACGCCAACGATCGACCCGATATATTGTTTATTGCGATCGATGACTTGAACGACTGGGTTGGGCCTTTAGGACACTCCCAAGCCAAGACGCCCCACATGGATCGACTCGCGGAGCGAGGCATGGTGTTCACCAATGCCCACAGTCCGTCCATGGTTTGCAATCCTTCTCGCACCGCCATCATGCTGGGGCTACACCCCTCAACCACCGGCATCTTTGGGAATGGGCCGGATTGGAGAACGATTGAAGGGGTGAAAGACAAGGTATCCATTCCTCGCTTTTTCAAGGAAGCAGGCTACCAGACTTTCGGAGCGGGAAAAATATTCCATGCCTCTACTTTCGCTCCGATGTCGTTCTATGGGTACAACGACCCGAATGGCTGGGATGCGTTTTTCCCGTCACTGGATCGGCAGCTACCGGACGAGATCGGTCCCTACGAGCGGCCGGCCAACGGCGGTCCAGAACGAAATTTTGACTGGTCCCCCGTTGCTGCGCTCGATTCGGCAATCGGTGACGGGCAAGTGGTGAGTTGGTCCATAGAAAAGATTCTGGCACAGGGAGAGGGACCTAGATTCAACGCCGTAGGCATTTATCGCCCACACGAGCCCTGGTACGTCCCTCAACCCTACTTCGATCTCTATCCCCTTGAAGAGATCCAGCTTCCACCCGCGATCGCGGATGACTTGGATGACGTTTCCGAAGCTGCCAAATCTCGTAGAGGCCCCCCAGGTAGAATCTCTCCCTATGACCTCCACAAATGGGTGCTAGAAGACGAAACCATGAATCGCTGGAGAGAAGGCGTTCAGGCTTACCTAGCAAGTATAAGTTTCGCCGATTCGATGCTTGGACTGATACTAGATGCAATCGAACAGAGCGGTCGGTCGGGCAATACCATTATCGTCCTATGGTCGGATCATGGATTTCATCTGGGAGAAAAGCGTCGCTGGCGCAAAGGCAGCCTCTGGGGTGAATCGCATCGGATACCGTTTATCATCGCCGCTCCAAGTACTACCATCCCTGGCAGCGTATCCAATTCTCCTGTCACAACCCTCGACATCTATTCCACGTTAGCAGAATTAGCAGAAATGGAGGTGCCATCGCACGTACAAGGAACGAGCCTCGTGCCGATCCTCAAGGATCCAAGCAAACTTCCAAATCGGGCGGTAGTATCGACCTCAGCCTTCAAAACCCATGTCGTGTCAGGAGAGAGATTTCGTTATCTCGTTTACCCTGATGGCTCGGAAGAATTATACGATATTGAAGCAGACCCTCATGAATGGCGCAACCTAGCTTCGGATCCAGCCTACGCGGAACACAAAACCAAACTGTCCCAATGGCTACCCAAACAGAACGCTCCGCAAGTAGCAGGTCCACCGCGAGGAGGTCGAGGTGGGCAAAGACCGGCTGGTGCGCGCCCCGAGACAGGACCTCGCGGAGGAGGTGGACGTCCCGATGGCGAAGGTCCGCGTAGACCGCGAGCAGGTTGTCCGCAAGGCTAGGATGAATTTAGAGATTCGAAGTCATCGATTCCCAATAACGAACTGAGAAAGAGTTTCTTGTGGCAACGCACAAAATCTTGCCAGATCATATTTCTTAGTTTCACCTACGCACCGTAGACCTACTCCCCACTCCCATCTACAGATTTCAATGCCCAAAATTTCGATTCCTCGTTTTGTAATTCTACTTAGGAAGAACTCGTGTTGACCAAAAAAAGAACCCTCATCCGAAACGTCATTCTACTGGCGGCGGCATTCTTGATCGGATGTTCGGGACCTACGCAAGATACCATTAGCTTAACGGTTGTTGACGGCTACCCAACCCAGTCCCTATGGGTGAAAGAGTTTATCGACTACTATATTCCTGAGGCCGACAAACGCTTGGCTGCCACAGGAAACCACCAGATCAAATGGAATCAGGCCTGGGGTGGGCAAATCGTCAAGACAAGGAACGTACTTCCTGGGATACAAAAAGGTCTAGGGGATATTGGCGTCGTGACTACCGTCTTTCATCAAGACAAGGTCCCAATCCAAGCGATTGCCTATGTAACGCCTTTTGTCACGACCGATCCTGAGCTAGTCGCTCGAACCGTCGATCAAATCGCCGAGAAGTTTCCTGAGATGAGAGACGCTTGGGAAAAATACGACCAAGTGTATTTGACC
>CALDFV010000229.1 GCA_937942145.1 uncultured Opitutaceae bacterium | reverse complement strand
AGTCGACCGGTTTGCCCGCGACCGTTGGCGTACTGCCATAACGAGCCGTCAACGCCACCCCGTCTAAGCCGGTAAATTGGACGCTCGGGGTGGGTTCTAGCGAAAACTCTATTGGCAAGGATCGAATGGTGTCCTGAAATTCCGCATACGAATCGAATGCGGTGACTGGGGCCACCTGCAAAATATAGCCATTCTTCAACGATCGACTAACGAGGCACTGACTGCCTTCGGAGAGCTCTTTGAATCCAGTACTAAACCATCCGCCTGCTCCCCCCTTGAGCAACCCAGTCCAATCGACCGGTTTCCATTCGCCCGGGGCGAAGGGACGATAAGCGATATAGAGAGGCCCTCCTTGCCCGAATATCCATCCGGAATGATCCTCGATACGCTGTTTAATATCCCGACTGAACAGGGTGCTTATCAACGGAAATCGTGTACCTTCCGGGATGTCGTACAGCGCGATAAGCGACGACTTATGCTGGAACACCTGCTCATAGGGCGACCCGCCCTCGAGCTTGTCCGGGGAGTCATAGTCCACTTTCGAACGTGCGATCAGGTCCGTAACCGTATCCCAATCGGATGAGAAATACATGGTACCTTCAATGGGCGAGGAATAAGGCTGCAACCCGAACATGGTGTTGGTTTTCCCTTCGAGGTTTTCCTCCCGCCAAACGAGGCTCCACGTTTGCTGCTGAATTGGCTGCAGCAATCCGCCCTGGGAGGAACCCAAAATATAGTCCGGATGCACGTAGCTGTATTTGTAGACCGGTATGGTGCTCTTCCCATCCACTTCGAACGCATCTGGTCCTGCATGCCGAAAGCGCCAGCGTGTTCGCTTCAACTCTCGATGCACGTAAGCCTTGTCCCGATCGGTCGCAATGCGAAAAAGGATCGGTGGCGGTGTGTAGCCGCTAAGCGCGATCATTAAGGTTCCCCCATTGGATCGGTACTCGCCTTGGTTGAACAGGAGCCATCCATGACCCGCTGCCTGTGTCATTCCAGGTTGTAACAGATAACGTGGATACAAACGACTGTGGGCGCCGCCGTAAAGGCCCTCCAAATTCTCAACCGCATAGTCGAGCAAAATGTAGTCCATCATCATCTTGCCTTTCAGCCGTAACTCCGGATCCTGGGCCCAGCCCACCAGCAAGGCCATCGGGCGGGTATATTCCTCAATGTAGTTGGGAGAGTCATACTCACCTTGGCCGTACGATGTTGTGATGCGCATCCAATCCAAAATAAACGCTTTCGCGTCGGCCATAATTTCCTTCGACGACTTTCCATTGTACCAGGCTTCGGGACCGGCATCCGGGAACATTTCTGCCGCCAAATAGAGGCTCACATAGTACATGACCCAATGATTCTCAGTGTCGCCGCGATACGGAAAATAAGTCCGCCACAACTCACGAATAAACCCCCAATCATCATCACTCAAGACCCCCCTGCCCGTTTCCATCAGCAAGACCATGGGATGCATCCAGAACATAGCTCCCGATGGGGGATCATTCGATAGCCGCAATCGCTTGCTCGCCCATTCCAGGTTGGCCCTCCGATGCAGGTTGGCCGCGATTGTAAAACTGCTGCCTTTCGTTAAATCATCCGGATCCGTACTCGCAACCGTCTGATCGATCAGGTATTCACAGCGTTCCCGATACAAGCGGACAAATTCCGCATCGCTCATCGGCGCTGCTGGAGGCGGCGACGCAAACGCTCCGAGGCAGGCCATGCCCCAACACATAAGGCCAATCAAAATACGCTTTTTTACTAAAAAAGTATCGGGAAACATAAGGGGAAAGAATGATCGATACGCAGATCCTAAGAGCAGCGATTCCCCTGCCGAAAGCTTTTTCGGTGTAAGGTAAAACAGATAAAGTGCACAACACGCTTTTTACCCTGTACCGACAGGCCCGACTATGGCGTAAAACACACCTTTATCGCCTTCTGTTGACGCAGCAACTCCACACCTTCGGCGTAGCGCTTCAAGGGCAGCGTTCGGGTAATAAGAGGTCCGAGCTTCAGCTTTCCCGCCACAATTTGGGCCAACGCTTTTTCAGCCGCCCCCTTGTTATGCGAGCCATAGCCCACCAAATGAAGTGCCCGACACCAATGCTTGAAGCCAAATCGAGCATCTTCCCGCAATACGCCAAACAATGCGACAACGTCTCGCGTACGATCCATGAGATACTCGATCGAAACGGGCAAGCCCGTGCAATCGATCGCCAAATCCAAGGCTTCTGGAGTGAATCGGTCATTGGGGAATGCGTCGTCATGGGTCGGATCCAAACTGCGATCAGCGCCGAGCGACTGAGCCAGCCCACGACGTGACTCCACAGGATCGAAGGCCACGACCTCCGCGGCACCATAGGCTTTAGCTAACTGAATCGCCACCAAACCCGCCGGTCCCAAACCACTCACGCCAAATCGGCTCCCTTCGATATCCCGAATATTCGCGATTTGGTCGAAGGATACCTGAACGCACATGGCCAATTCCAGCGAGGCAATCTCTTCCGGCGCTAGCGAACCGGGTATAGCCAGTAAATTACCCGTATCGGCTACCACGTATTCCGCATAGCAGCCTTGGGTAGCCCCCGCCTGATCCTGCCAAAAAGCAACCCGGTCGCCTTCCGAAAACTCCTCAACCCCAGGACCCACTTCCACCACGGAGCCCGTTGCCTCGTGACCCGGTTGCCCGGGCAGATACGGATACTCGACCTTGCCCCCCGGAACCATGGAGACACCGTCCATAATGTGCATGTCCCAGTGCGGGCACGTCGCCACGCCTTCGACCTTCATCAAAACCTGTCCCGCACCGGGCGAGGGTTGCGGCAGGTCGACAAGCTCCGGACGCCCTTTTTCAATTATTTGTATTGCCTTCATACCTACATCCAATCGAGGGCTACACCCAACACGGGCTCGCTCTTCGATTCAATCAACTTCCACGCGTCCGCCGCCTTTTCTACCGGAAACCGATGTGTAATCAGTGGCAAGGTTTCCAGCACCCCTTCAGAAACGAGTTTCATGGTTTGGGCCAGGCGTTCCGGTGTCGCTCCGGATACGAGATCGATAGACAGCTCCTTGTAGCGAGGCGGCTGCAGGGCAAGGCAATCATCCGTTCCGTAAAAACCCGCCGACACCAAATGTCCAAATCGCTTCATCAGGCTTTCCAGATGACCCATGACTCCCAGCGACCCCACGGTATCCACGCCCACCTGTACGCCATCAGGAAATCGCTCCTTCACTGTTTCCATCCAAGCACCCTCTTTATCCAGCAGCGTCTCACCTTTTTTAAAATGCCCCAATCGATCCTCATGTCGCCCAACCATCACCACTTCAGCGCCTCGCGCAGCCAACATTTGTCCCGCCCAGTGGCCCACCAAGCCATCTCCCACGACCACTGCCGCGTCACCCGGTTGGAATCGAGGCCGATCGCCGCAATTGAATCCCACTTGGGTCAATACCAACCCCGAGTACGCCACTGGGTCCAATCCAGGAGGGAGTTTTAGAACCGCTCCACGACTCGAAACCGATGGGGAGACATGGCCACCCCTTGGCTCGAACATTCCCGATATCGAACTCACGGATACAAATACGGAGTCCCCTTTCTTCAAATCAACAACATCGGGTCCTACCCAATCCACGATTCCCACTTTCTGGTAGCCCGCCACAATTGGGAACGGGGTCGGATCACCAGGCCGCCACGGGGTGTCGCCATCAATGCGCTCTCCTCGTAAATAGGAACCTTCCGTCCCGTTACTTATCCAGGAATGGCTCACATCCACAACGACCTGATCCGACTCTGGGTCGGGACAGTCGACCGACTCGAACGAGACCTCGTTCTTACCTTTAAATACAACCGCTTTGGCTTTCATCCTCTATATCAATGGCTATCAATTCCTGGCAGTCGATCAGAACAGCGCTCCCAAACTAAGCAAATCACTCCCAAACCGTCGGTAGACATGCGATCAACTGAAAATGAGACTACTCCCAGTCGCGTAATTTTTCTTTGATTCATCATTCCATTGCTCAGCATAAAGGAGGCGTTCGAATCTTAGTCCGCCGCGTTCCGCCAGATAGTCGCAACCCTTGCCTACCACCAAAACGTATTGCGCGCTGTATCGTAAAACGGGTCCTTCCCACCGACTCTCCAATTGGTTTACTGTACACTCCACTCAGACGTAACTTGTAACGGCGACAGGGCTACGTTACCCATTTCTGCTATGACCCCAAACACTATCTCAAAAACCCTCATCTGTGTATTCTATTCGCTTGGGGCTACTTTTTCCACAGCGGGACAACCCCCGACCATCGAAACCTACGTTTGCGCCGCCATAAACAAAAACTACGTCATCGGCTCAAAAATCGTTACAACCAGCGGATTGCACCAACTCGAGCCATCCGGAGAATGGCGCCACATCGGCCTCAATGACCCGACCGTTTCCGCAGTCTCTTTCGATCCCCGCGACCCGCGAGTCTTCTATACGGCGGCCCTAAACGGCGCCCTTCGAACCGTCGACGGAGGAGCTAGCTGGAGAATCATGACGGGCTGGGATATCACTGAACCCAAGGACGTCTGTGTCGATCCTCATTCACCCGACACCGTCTATCTTGCGCACCCTGGTGGAATCGCCTTGTCAAACGATCAAGGCATGAGTTGGCAAGCCCGTGAACGCGGACTTCCAGATCGCGGCAAATACACGCAAACCATCGAAGTTGATCGAGTCCGGCCAGGACGCGTTCTCGCTGGCTGCGAAAGCGGTATCTATCTGACGCAAGACCACGCGCAGAGCTGGCGACGTGTTCTCGAGACCCGAGAAACCGTCAACGACGTTCAACAGTCGCCCCACAATCCCAATACCTGGGCCGCCGTGACCCAGAGTGCGGGAGCCTGGATCTCGCGCAACTCGGGTAGAACCTGGACCAATCTACCGAATACTCCCACTGACGGCTCCCTATACAATATTGCTTTCGACGGTACGAACCCCGATCGTCTGGCTATCGGTAGCTACACTTTCGGCGTGCTCACCTCCGAAGACGGCGGCGCCACTTGGGTGCCCCGGAACGAAGGTCTTCCTATGCCCCAAAGAGTATGGCGCGTCGGCGTCCACCCCAGCACCGGGCATTTATTCGCCAGCGTCTACCAAAACGCCGTGTTCACATCCAACGATTTTGGACGGACTTGGGAAAAGATCGGGCTAGAAGGTTCCGCTGTTAATGGCTTCCTCTTTCTCTCCGTTCCAACCTCGACAAACCCATGAAGCCGCTCCTAACAACAGTCTTATTGGCCACGCTTTCGATCACGGCCCTAGTCAAGGCTCAACCGTCCTACGAAGGTCCTCACCCTAACCTCAAAGTCGTCGAAGATCCGACTCTCCGGCGTATGCAGTACAATGAGCGCGTCCAGGAGGTAATCCAATGGCGGGCTCATATTGTCGAGCGAGGTGACTCAGAAAAAATGGACCTCGCCTCTGTTTCAGCGAATCTCCGACTGGGACGCAAACTCGACGCTTGCTCCGACAGGGTCATCGAAATGATGGAAACGCCTGGATCCGGCCCCTTCTGGATGTTGCCCACCGTTTGTGTCGCCTTCACCGGTAGAGATCTGCTTTCCGAGGAAGCCAAAAACGCGATTCGCGACGCCTGGCGTTCGACCTATCAACTGCGTGGCGACACTGAGAACCACTTTGCCATGTACTATTCGATGCTCTATCTCATGTCAGAGATGTATCCAAACGAATCGGGCGACCAATGGTATACAGGGAAGAGTTCGGAGGAGAATCTAGCCGAATCGCGTGCCTACTTAATCGACTGGATGGATATTATGACCACTATTGGGCAGGGTGAATTCAATCCCACCCACTATATTGGTGAATACGCTATCCCCATGCTCTACCTCGTCGCTTGGGCTAAAGACCCCGAAATGCGGATACGTGGAAAAATGGTTCTCGACTGGCTCTATGCCGGACTTGCCGCCAACACGCTCAATGGCGTGCTACGCGGCCCCAATGCCCGTACCGACGACAGCTCCGTCGTAGAACGGTGGAACAGTCTTAGCTCCTTTTTCTCTTGGCTAAATTTCGGCAACTGCCCGCCCACCCGCGGCTTCAGCTGGGGTAATTACTACGCCATAGTCGCCGACAACTACGATGTGCCCGAGGTTATCTACAGAATAGCCACTGATCGCGATATGCCCTTTGAACAACGTGACCTGAAACGCTCCCGACACCAGTGGCGATACAGTGACGTGGGCAAGGCTCCTATCTACAAGACTTCCTACACAACCAGTGAGTACGCTGTCGGCTCATACCAAGGCGGCATGGCCGACCCGATTCAAACCCATGTCTGGGATGTGACCTGGAAGACCCCAGACCCGCGCGGCATACATCCTACGATGTTTTCCATCCACCCTTACTCCGCATCTAAGGGAATGCAGGCCTACTTCAACGTCGGTCCAGACACTATGGTCAAAGCAGTCGCCGCGGAAGGAAAACCGTCCTACGATGTCGCCGACAAGCTCGTCGGCTGCTCCCCTTACGAACAAGTGTTCCAAGATCTCGATACAGTAATCGCTCTGTACGACATCCCCAAAGGAACACGCTTTGAACAGGTCAACGGATTTTTCTCTAAAGATCTTTCCCATCTCACAGAGGACGCATCCGGCTGGATTTTTGCTCAAGGTAGAGACAGCTACCTCGCCTACCTTCCACTCGCCAAATATGACTGGGTACCGCATATGGCCTACCAACGACTGCCATCTACCGGCAACGGCTACCGCTACGAGCGTGTCGAGACAGGCAGCCAAGTGCTCATCAGCCCCCACCGCAAAAACGGGACGATTCTGCAAGCGGCCTCCGTTTCCGAATTTCCCAGCTTCGAAGCCTTCCAAAAGGCGGTCAAATCGCTGCCACTTGAAATCGAGCTCGATCCGGTCCCTAGCGTTTCCATGAGAAGTCTGCGCGGAACCGAAATTGTCTGCACATTCGGGAAAGATCCCCTGCGAGATGGGAAACCAGTCGACTACTCTAAATGGAAACTCTTCGAAGGCCCCTATCTCAACGCAGAAAAGAATTCCAAGAAACTCGAAATCACCCACGGACGGCTAAAACGTACCCTCGATTTCAATACGCTAACGATCTGTGACGCCGTCGTAAAAGAGCTATCAAAGTAGCAGGTGTTCTACGTGCGCCCGCTGCCTCGAAGCCAGAGATCTCACTGTGGCCGCGATCGCTAATCGCAGTAAACTTGTGCACTTACGGGATCAACGATCGCAGCTACAGGATCGGCCAGCGATCCATCCTTTCGTTAACTAATAACCCTTGAAGTGCACTGGATCGTCCTCCTTTCGAAAACGTGTCTCGTAGGTCTTATTGCTCGCAGCGAGTTTAAGAAAACGGTCAAGAGCCACCACCTCTAACGGCCCTTCAAGATTCTCTACCACGGTGACCAGGCTATTCACGTCGTTCGATTCCCTCACATGAACCGCCAAAAAGTAGGGTCTTTTTGAATTCAGGGTAATCATTTCATTCAAGTCTGCCGTCACTTCATCGCGTGGCCGTTTCGGATCGATGTAGTAGTCGTAGGAAATCATCGGACGCGAGTCGCGCAGATCCCTCGTACGGGCAGGGCCGTATCCATTTATGAATCCCAGCACGTCCGGAAACGCCTCGTAGTATGCATCCACCGTCTCTTCGAATAGATCCGCATTCCCTACATTCCCATCCGCGGCTGAGTTGTCCATGATCTCCATGACGTGTTCGTCGAGCACTGCCATCAACTGTTTTGCCTCCTCCATCAGGACCGGAAATCGGTCTTTAGGAATATTATTTGGATACATATAGCCCGGCCCAGAAAGCCCGCCGATAAAGTAGTCATTAGGCGTCGCAGATTCGTGGAAATACTCGAGGGCCGCTGGAGAAAACTTCGTCCAGTTCATCGTAACTTGCCAGGCAAAGGGCAATTTGCCGCGTCCGGGCTTTGTCCATACACCGATACCCACACTGTCGGACTGAACGAAGGTGATATAGACCTTCTCTTCCGCTATGAGTACCGCGTCTTTGGCAACCTGGTGGTTGTTTGTGAAGCGAAATCCGGCCGTAAAATCAAACTGGCAATTGTAGCTCAAATTCGGAAGGTTGTGGAGTCCCTCCATTTTGATCCCATACATCGACAAGAGCATGGTCGACTGCTCTTCCGTGTCCTTACCATAGGGATGCCAGCCGAATACAGTCGCACCCACATTGAGGTCTTCAAGCAACTGCCGATTGAGTACCAGTTCGTCCGCTTCTTCTGGATCCGCAGACAACTCGTGGAAAAACATCCGTTCGCGAATTCCCCAGTCTGCCATCGCCGGCATCATCACGCGTCCACGGTGCCCACCCATCAGCATGATCTTGTCTCGATTGCAACGATGCCAATACCGCTCGATCGCGTCTGAATAAATTTCGGCATGGCTTTGACCCGTGTATCGCCCCCGTAAATCATCGATGGGTCTAAGGCCGTGTTTCTGAACAATCGGAATCAGCGCTTCAGTGACAACTACACCGTCTTCCAGTCCCGCAATTGTGAAAGCGACATTAAGGGAAGGCCCCACCTCGGTATCCCATACCACATAGCCCTTTGCCGCAGACTTGAAGCGCTCCAATGCGGCGTCTACCGTCTTTATTTCCGTGTACGATACACCGTGCTTCCGCTTATAAAAATCGAAGAGCGGCTCGGTGATCTCCCATTGGAAATCCGGAGGATGAATGATGTAAAGCTGAGCCTCTTCTCTATTGGCCAGTCCTTGCAGACTCACAAGCATCGCCTTTTCCGGCAATCCGCTCGCGACTTCCCAGTCGAGATCGAATCGCATCGAATACGCGTTTTTGATCGGCTCCTTTTTCGCAAATACGAAAGCGGAACCCATCGCGATTAATAAAAGGGATATAGCCTGGAACGAGCGGTTCATATCAATTAAGGTCTGGAGGAATCACCTACCGGTAGTCGGCGAAATCGGTACACAAGCGGATTATTGCGGGACGAGCGAAGCTCAATCAGCGTCAGCGTTTCGCCTCCTTCCCCCATTCGATACTCGCTGTAAATACGAATTGTCGCGTCGCCTTGGGAAACCTCGACCGGAAGCTCCGCTTCCACCCGCAACGCGCGACTACCGTCCAGCCATTCCGAGCTAACCGTCGCCGAGAATGTCTTCGGCGCGTAAACCGCCATGTGACGGGCCTCGATGCGAAAGAAATCCGGTATCTTAACCGTCCGGCGCGTGTTCACGACATTCGTCTTCAAAACCCGCGTCGAGCGCCAACGCATGTCGTGTGTGATGGATATCTCAGACCCACTCGTCTGGATCCCAATGTCCATGTTCGTCCAGCCATCTAGTGCGGAACTACGCTCCACATCAAGCCGCCAACGGCCATTCCAGTCGGAATCCGCCAAGGACACCACCGACGGGAACACTAACCATGCTAGTATAAATTTGAAAAGGGGCCCTTTCATAAATTAGAAATCGATGAAACTGACAGAGCCCCAAGATCAGAGCGATGCAAAACGCGCTTTACCATAAAAACACCTCACCAGCCCACTAGTCCACTCGTGCCACCGCTCTGATCGGCGAGCCGTCGCGGCCTTTTACGTTTAACGGGAAGCCCATGAAAACAAACGTGTCCGGGAGTTCATCCAATCGGGTCAAGGTCTCGACAATCACGATTTCCTTTCCGAGTAAGACATGGTGTACTTCGTACCAATCCTGGCTTGGAGTTGGCGTATCCATTCCAATCATTCGGATTTCGCGCGAGGCCAAATACTCACTCGCCGCCAAAGTCATCGTTGGAAATTCCGTAAAGAAGTTATCCGCTCCAAAATTGCGGTGCCAGCCGGTTTCATAAATGATTTTGGCCCCGGGCACGAGATGTTCCTCGAACCGCTCAAAGTCCTCCACTCCTATCTCCTCTTTCGCCTCCTTTGGAATCCTTAACAATCGAGCCGGTCCGTAAAACCAATCTAGCGGCATTTGATCAATCGTCTTCCCGTCGTCGATGAAATGATACATTGCGTCCAAGTGCGTCCCTTGATGCGAGCTCATGGAAATTTGCGAGATATTGTACCGCAACGTACGGGTATTCCCATGCGGGATGATGCTCAATTTCGGGTCAAACGGAAACGTCTGCTGCCCATGCTCAAGCGGGTGGGATAAATCGACTAGCTTCATATATTGCCATTTAGGTTAACAGAACCACTGTTCGCGTCACCGAGCTAGATATCCGCCATCGACCACCAAATCGCTCCCCGTCATAAACGACGACTCGTCG
>CALDFV010000228.1 GCA_937942145.1 uncultured Opitutaceae bacterium | reverse complement strand
TTCGCTCCAAAGTTGTTTGGGTTTGCTGCTAGTGGCTTTCCAAAGTGGTGCTGCCAAATACGATTCACGTAGGAACGGCTGGTTAGCGGATTGCGTGGATCGGCGATCCATCTAGCAACTGCCAAACGCCTCCCATCAAGGTCCTCCGGAATGACATAGGGATCATTGCTAGCGCCGTCCACAGGAACACCGAGAGCACTCAGTACACCGGGTGACACCCTTTCTCCCGGAGCTTTCAAGGACCCTCCCATCAGGATAAAGCTCTCAGTCGTTTCCTTCTCGTCGATCTTGTCGGTGACGCGGAGCTTGCGTGCATTAACTGACTTAGGTACAGGACTATTGAATACGCTTTGAACCATGGGCTGATAACGCTCTTTGCGTCGCTCCCAAATCCAGTCGTCCTGTTCACGGACCTTCAGGCGACCTTCATCAATATAGTCTAATCCGATATCGCGGGGAGGTTTAACATCGTCATCAAGTTCTTTCCTTGAAGCATGATCGATATACTCCAGACCTCTTTCCGTAAACCAGGCCTTGGCGGCCGTTTCACGTTTTTCATGCAGAGCCTCTTTTTTCTCAGCCGCAAACGCATGCAACTTCTCAACCATTGCTTTTCCCTCTTCGAGGCCGTTGAGGTTTTCTTTTGGGTGGAAAGCAGCGGGTCTTTCTGCAAGTTGTGTAGCTGAAAAGGCTGAATACAATCGATAGTAGTCCTTAGTGGGCAGAGGGTCAAACTTGTGGTCGTGGCACTTAAGGCAACGCATGGTGGTTGAAAGGAAAGTCTGCCCCACCGAGTTAACGATATCGTCAATGTAGATTTGACGCGCCTCAGGCTTCTCGATCATGGCCGAATCCCAAGGTCCCATTCGCAGAAAGCTTGAGGCCACTATCCATTCGGTTTCCTGAGGGGTGTAGGCCCCGGTCCCGTGAATTTTGCTTATGGCTTCTTCGTCGCCATCTAGGCGGTCCTCGACCGAATTCGCTACCAATTCGTCCCCCGCCACTTGCTCGATGATGAATTCATTGTATGGCTTATCTTCGTTAAATGAACGGATCACATAGTCACGATACCGCCACGCATTCGAGCGCTCATAGTCGTTGGACATTCCTCCCGTATCGGAATAACGAGCCACATCAAGCCAATGCTGGCCCCAACGCTCCCCATAGTGATCGCTCGCCAGTAAGCGGTCTACGAGCCCGGTCCATGCATGGTCCGGGTTTTGCTTGAATGCTCTCTTGAAATCCACGACTTCTTCCGGACTTGGCGGAAGGCCGGTTACATCGAAAGACGCGCGACGTATCAGAGTTATGGGGTCCGCCTGAGGCGCGGGTTCATATCCCGCTTCTTGCAGCTTCGCTCCGACAAACGCATCGATCGGGTTGCCCGTTCTGGTCGGTACTTCAGGTGCCGCGGGTTTACGAATCGGCAGGAAAGCCCACATGTCCTCAGGCTTGTACCGGCGGTATGTCCACTCGTCCGCCAAACCGCCAGAGTGTTCAATGAGAATCCCTTCCTCATTTTCTTTGACGTTACGTTCCGCTATTCGAATTTCGTTTTGCCGCTCCTCATCCGGCCAGGGAGCGCCCGCATTGATCCATTTTTCTAGATCCGCGATTTGTACTTCAGAAAGCCGGTCATTCTCCTTCGGCGGCATTTCAAAATCCGGATCCTCCCAACGGACTGCTTCCATTACGAAGCTATATTCCGCATCTCCGGGAATTAGCACGTCGTCGAAAAACTCTCCGCCCTTGATAAATCCCTCCAGCGTCGTCAGCTTGAATTCACCCTTCACTTCCTTGCCCGGTTCACCGTGGCACCCGAAACATTTTTCCGATAGCAGGGGTTTAACCTTCAAGGTAAACAGGCGTTCCATTTCCGCTTCGTCATCGGCTGCAGACACCGTGGATAAGCTGGCCGTAGCAGACGCTACCAAAAGTGCCAGTGAAGCTCGAAAATATTGGCGTAGGGCTTTCCCTTGCGAAATGCCGCAACGACCAAATTTAATATGACGACGCGCCATAGCGCCAGCCCTACTGTGGACATTTCCAATTTCTTTTTTGAAATGCATTTATAACTAAGGTCTTCCTTTTTCGTAAAGTTCTGCGATTTCGCTGGCGGACAATGCGCCGCTAAAAATAGCAAATTCATCGATCGCTCCGTTCAAATTACGGAGAGCGAAAGTAGGATCACCCCTCGTGGGTTCGTTCCAATTTCCAATGGATGCCGCTCCAATTCGGACCGTATCCACAATGTACTCGTCTGAAATTCGATCCTGACTGATCGCTTCTCCATTGACGAAGTGAGTCGTGGTCTGCTCAGCTACGTTGTAAACAGTCGCGATTTGTAACCACTTTCCACTTTGAGAAGGATCCCACATCGGAGGGGAATAAGCGATGTGCTTGTCCTTTCCAGATCCTGGTACCGCATCTCTCCGTTTTACGGAAAAGAAGAGCCTTCCATCGCTCATGATCTGCCAATGCGGTTCGTTCAGCTCATGGCCATCCGTCAGGAACAGAGAATTGTACATTCGATCCAAACTGTCGATACGAGCCCAACAATAAAAAGTGATCGATCGATGTTCTCCAGGGATCGAAACGCGAACGCGACTCCCCGCAGGGCTAAAACTCAGAGCACTCCCTGACTGTCCCCAGCGATCCGCATCGTGGCGAGCGCTCACCACGGTGCCATCCAAGCCCGAGTGGGAT
>CALDFV010000227.1 GCA_937942145.1 uncultured Opitutaceae bacterium | reverse complement strand
CCTAGTCGCTTGCGTTGCTTTGGTGGCGAGCTCAGCTGCTGAGGATCGTCCTAACATACTCATCATCCTGGTGGACGATCTCGGCTATTCGGATCTGGGATTCCAGGGAGGGGAGATTGAAACGCCCCACATCGACCGACTGGCCAATGACGGATTGAAGTTTACCCAGTTCTACAATTGCGCCCGATGCGGCCCCACAAGGGCCAGTATTATGACAGGACTCTACAGTCACCAGGTGGGCGTCTACGAATTGGAACCGGTTGAGCCGGGAAACAACATGTTCCTTTCCGAACTGCTGGGAGAAAATGGATACGCGACCTACATGTCGGGCAAGTGGCACCTGGGCAACACACCTGAACGCTTGCCACCAGCGCGTGGGTTTCACCATTCGTACGCTTATCAGGGCTGCTGTGGCGACTACTGGCAGCCGCCGCTTTACGTTTTGGAATCTCCAGAAGTGGAACCTGTTCACTATGGAGAAGGGGAGTTTCATGCGACCGATGCGACCACTGACTATGCGGTCAAATTTCTGCAGCATCATGAGGAGAACGAAGAGGACAGCCCTTTTTTCCTCTATCTGGCCTATCAGGCTCCTCATTCGCCGATTCAGGCGCCCAAGCATCTGATCGACAAGTATGTCGCACGGTATGGAAAAGGTTGGGACAAGATTCGCGAGGATCGATGGAAAGCAATGAAAGCGAAAGGGTGGTTCGAGCAATACGATTCGGTGCCATCGTTTTCCGACTCGCCTCCTTGGCATGACGAACATGCCCAGCCCACGCCGATTCGAAAGTGGAGTTCTCTGAGTAAAGTAGAGAAAGCGGATCAAACCCGCCGAATGGCGACTTATGCAGCGATGGTGGATCAGGTGGATCTAGGGGTTGGCAAGACGCTTGCCCAGCTCGAGGAAATGGGAGAGTTGGACAATACGCTGATACTGTTTCTTTCCGATAATGGAGCGAATTACGAAGGCGGGCCCAATGGAAATGATGGCCCCTTGAAAGGAAAGAAACTTGCTAACATGGGACAGCCGGGAACGAAGCACCATGTGGGATCACAGTGGGCTGCGCTAAGTAATACACCGCTTCGCTTGTATAAGCATTTCAATCACGAAGGGGGAATTCTTACGCCGTTTATTGCCCATTGGCCCAATGGGATTAAGCGATCCGGACAGGAAGAGACGCAACGTGGCCATGTCATCGACTTCATGTCGACTATTGTGGAATTGGCGGAGATTGAGTATCCGGAAATGTTGGCAGGGAATCAAATCCTGCCGATGGAGGGCGTCAGTCTCGTTCCCGCGTTCCGGGGTGAGAAAATCGAAGATCGTGCCCTTTACTTCGAGCACGAGGCAAATCGAGCGCTGTTCAAAGGTGATTTTAAACTCGTATCCAAAAACTTTACATCTTTGGACGGGCAAACTCATCACGATTGGGAACTTTACAATATTGCGAAGGATCCTCTGGAGCAGAATGACATCGCGTCGCAGCACTATTACGATATGGTCATCCCACTATCCCGCGAATGGCATCAATGGGCGACACGAACGGATGCGATCGTGGGTTACGAAAAGTGGATGCTAAAGCTGCAGTACTATTGGCAGACTGGATTGCGGACCTATCTAGACGACGCGTTTTAGCTCTCTTTGATTAAATGGGTTAACGGCAGGGCAACGACCTCACGTCTTCGCGATGCTTCACCGGCGCAGGCCGGGCGCTCCGGGCTAGTTTGCGATTTTTTCGTGGCACGCTCTGAGAGCGTTTTCCTACCTGATAGTGAATTCTCGAAGTCTAACGAAGTAGAGTTAGAGGGAATTTGGTAATAACCGCAAAAAGGCGCAAGAGACTCAAAATCTAGAACATGCAACCCTCGTCATCGCTCGGGATTCCTTTTCAACAATTCGATAACAACCGAATCCTGCGCCGAAGTTGTAACGGAGGCCCCGCCACCGAATCCTTTGCGCCTTTTCGTGGCTAAAAAAAACTGCAATTGTCTGCAGGCGAGATGTGCGTGCGGCTCTTGAGATAGGACCGAGTGAATGTTTTTTACAGGATGCGCGTCCGTCTTCGATCCTCTACGCCTTGGCGAGTCGCTACATGATGGTTGCGCCAATATGTTGGAGTGGGTAGCGGGCGATCTCCGAGCGCCCATCGCCTGTTCTATCTTGCCGGCGCTTGGAGTTCGCCCGCTACCTTACGCCACTATTTTTCAACCCGGCTTAGGGCGAGGCGAAAGCCCATGGTGTAGTCGCGTCTTCCCTGAGATCCGCCTGCCCGTGCGGCAGAGCGGCCGATGTGGGCATCCATTCGCCAACTGCCTCCCCGCGCTATTCTGAAGTAACCATGTGCGGGACCTTTCGGATCCCTCACTTTTCCGCCAGGGTAGTCGCCGTACCAGTCAAGGCACCATTCAAGCACGTTGCCGGACATATCATAAAATCCCCATTGGTTGGGTTTGAGCTGGGCGACTGGGTGAGTCGCTCCTTTACTGTTGCCATTGGACCATCCCATTGAGGCGAGATTTCCGGCGTAGTCACTAGTCGTGCCCGCCCGGCAGGCGTATTCCCACTGGGCTTCGGTGGGAAGGGTGTATTCGTAGCCCTTTGGCAGTCGGCTCTCTTCCTTTTCCCGGAAAGTGAGCATTTTACAGAACTTCATCGCATCATCCCATGAAACCTCTTCGACAGGAGCGGTTGGACCCACCTCCTTGAAGCGGCTTGGATTAACGCCCACGATCGCTTTGTATTGGGCTTGGGTAACTTCCGTTTTACCCAGCCAAAACGGGTGGCTAAATGTGACCTCCATTCTTGGACCCTCTGCCTTGTCGCGCTGCGGTTCGCCGGGAAGGCTACCCATTGTAAAGCTTCCTGCTTTAACTTGAATGAGCTCCAGTTCCAGATCCTCAATCACTATGGATTTCCGAGTAGGCTCTCTGCTGTGCAACGAGGTGGCGATCGGGAGAAGGCAAAGAAGGATCGTCCGCTTTAGCATGGAAAATAGTTTTTCGAACGACCCAATCGATGTGTCAATAGCAACCACGACGAAAGCTCAACCTCTTGACCTGTGTCAATTCTCTCAAGTGTAGGCAATACGAATGGATTGCTGGCTGCAAATGTGATCCATCCAAGATTCA
Source organism: uncultured Opitutaceae bacterium (assembly GCA_937942145.1). Lineage (GTDB taxonomy): Bacteria > Verrucomicrobiota > Verrucomicrobiia > Opitutales > Opitutaceae > Pelagisphaera. Next base: position 1,998 of record CALDFV010000227.1, on the reverse strand, counting down.
GAGTTGTACTTTTGAAGTTGGGTTCTAGTTTTCTCGATATGTCGAAGCCGGAAAATCTAAGCCAGTTTTTCAAAGAGGATAACAAGACCGTTATTCTGCCGATCGATCACGGAACCGTGATACCCATTGATGGCCTATTGCGAAAGCCGATGGAGTTGATCGAGCAAGTTGACAACTATGTGGATGGCTATGTGGTAAACTATGGCGTCGCAGAAGCGTGTAGAGATATGCTTTCGAATCGTGGGGTTTGCCTGCGAACAGACGGTTATAAGCCAACGTATCCAGGAAATGAGGACGAAGGATCTTATCGGCTCTATACGGCGGAAGATGCCGAGGCCTTAGGAGCCCATGCGATGATGAACATGCTTTATTTGCATCATCGTCGTGAGTCTGACAACTTCCGTGAGTGTGCGGCGGTCATTAGCGAAGGTCGCGAATACGGTATCCCGGTGATCCTAGAGGCCCTGCCGTTTAACATAGGGCGCCCAGAAGACTATACGGTAGAAAATATTGGCTTTGCGGTGAGGCTTGCGGCGGAGCTAGGAGCGGACGTTGTGAAAACGGCGTATCCAACGAACGGCACCGTGGACGATTTTAGGTCCATTGTCGAAGCCGCCCTGGTCCCAGTGGTGGTCCTCGGTGGAGCTGCAATGGGGGATGACACCGCGTTGCTGACGATGGTTGAAAACGCGATGGAAGCGGGAGCGAGTGGAATTGCGGTAGGCCGAAATGTGTGGCAGCACTCGAAGCCTGCAGCCGTAGCAGCCGCCTTGCAAGCGATTGTGCATGACGAGGCCAACGTCGATGCAGCGTTGAAGTTGCTTTAGAAAAGGGAATTAACTAAGATTATTGGGTCAGGTTCAGCTCAAAAAATGAGCTTTAGAGGCTCAGTTCGTCTTGATTCACCTTTCCAGACTACTTCCAAAGATCTGTATTCGAAACGCCGATATCGTCTGCCTTGAATACCGGATCTTTTCCCTGCTTCTTCTGCGATTCGTAATCTCGGAGGCATCTCAGGGCGGGACGACTCAACAACAAGATGGCGATGATGTTGAGCCAGGCCATGAGCCCGACACCGATGTCTCCTAGAGCCCAGGCTAGTGAAGCGCTGCGCAGGGTCCCAAAGAAAATGACGACCAGAAATAGGATACGAACAACGAAAATGGCTTTCACCCGATGGTCATGATTGGTCCAAAGGTAGGCTACGTTCGTCTCGGTGAAATAGTAATAGGCCATCAGTGTGGTGAAGGCGAAGAAGAAGAGAGCGACTGCGACGAATGCTCCCCCAAATCCGGGTATAAACGTATCGACCGCCGCTTGGGTGAAGGCCGGTCCGTAGTCAGTTCCCGGAAGGTTCTCGACGATGAATCCTCCATTTGGGTCTACAACATTGTAGGCTCCCGTGATGAGAATAATGAATGCGGTGGCCGTGCAGACGAACCAAGTGTCGAAGTAGACCGAAAATGCCTGTACGAGTCCTTGTTTTGCCGGGTGGCTGACTTCGGCGGTGGCCGCTGCCATCGGGCCCGTGCCTTGTCCTGCCTCATTTGAATAAATCCCTCTTTTTACTCCCCAAGAAATGGCCATCCCCAGCATTCCGCCGAATGCCGGTTCCGCAGCGAACGCGCTCTTGAAAATCAGCGAGAAAACTTCTGGGAGTTTTCCGATGTTGGTGATGATTACCAAAATGGCGACCAGCATGTAACCGACGGCCATAAAAGGTACCAGCCACTGAGCTACGTGACCAATCCGTTTGAAACCCCCGAAAATGACCAAGCCCAGTAGGACTACGACAACGATGCCGCTAGTATTTGTTCCAATTCCAAACGCATTCTCAACCGCCAAGCCGATACTGTTGGATTGAACGCCAGGGAGAAACAGTCCTGTTCCTAAAATTGTGGATACTGCGAAGAGCACGGCGTACCATTTCTGTTTAAGACCTTTCTCGATGTAATAGGCGGGGCCTCCCCGATACTGTCCATCGATCTCGACTTTGTA
>CALDFV010000226.1 GCA_937942145.1 uncultured Opitutaceae bacterium | reverse complement strand
CTTCAGATGATGGAAGCCAGTTGTTTTGTGGATGAGGTTTCGACTGCGCTACTCTTTGTAGATGCGAAGGTAGAGCCGGTTCTCCAGCCGATTGAGGATACAGATGAGATTCGGTTTTTGGACTCGGAGGTGGTGAAACTCGAAGAGGACGAACGTGGCAGCTACGCTTTGTCGGTCCGATTCCTGCCACTGCGAACCGGGGTGCGTGACTTTCCTTCTCTTGCGGTCGAGGTGGATGGGGACGTTTTGCGATCCCTCCCGCGCCAATTGCTCGTGGGCGAACCTCATCTTTCCGAGTCGATGAGTTTCATCATCGAGGCAGAGAAAACTCAGGTTTATGTGGGAGAGCCTTTGCGGTTGGATTTTATTTGGCATTGCGATTTGCCAATGAACCAGATGCGGGCGCTGAATCTGTATCCAGATTTATTTAACGATTCCGATATTGAAGTAGTTATTCCGCGAAGTGTGGTTCCGGAGGAAGAGCAGTTCGGTCTGCCAGTCGGAGGACGACGCGCGATCGCCCATCGGATTAGCGGGGAAGAGGCGTTTCCGCCCAGTTTGGGTGAATTGAGATTTTCGGTCTTCGTGAGATTTGAGGAATCGGGGATGTTCGAGATCTCGCGAACGCGTCTGCTGTGTTCGCGACTTCTAGTTGAAAATGCCCAGTCCAATCGTTACGCCGCCTATTTCAACAACGCCCTTTTTGAGTCCGTCGACCGCTCATTGCCCCACGAAAAGCTGCACGCATTCTCAAGCCCCATTGAGATTGAAGTGTTTCCGCTACCGGGCAAAGGAAGGTTGGAATCCTTTAGCGGACTCTTCAACGTCAATTCAATCGAGGTGAGCGTTCAACCCGCGACTGCCGAGGTAGGGCAGTTAATGGAGGTGCGTGTTGAGGTGAATTCGGATGTCTGCTCGGAAATGCTGGATTTGCCAGATCTTAGTCGGCAAGCGTCGTTGCGAAACCGTTTTTGGGTGGGGCAGGAGGTAAATGAAATTTGGAGGCCAAGCGGCCGCACGTTTGTCGCCCGAGCAAGGCCTCTGTCAGTTGAGTCGAGCGCTTTTCCCAGTTTGGCGATACAGATCTTCGATCCTGATGAGGGGGATTATCGCTTGATCCGGACTAGACCCGTACCCATTGAAATCTTGGCTCGAGATGGCATGAGTTACTTCCCAGTGGAGAAAATTCCTGGAGCGCAGTATTCGGTTATCGGCAGCAGCGAAGGAATATGGCACAACTATGATGCGACGATTATGGGCGATGTAATGGATAAACTTGTGAACCTGCTGGCCGATGGCCTATGGGCGTTCGTCCTGCTCGGGCCCATCTTGTTCTATGGGCTCTCATTTTGGGCGCGAGAAGCGCGGCGACGCGCGATCGACGAAGCCTATCGAATCCGTAGGGAAGCCTTCGAAAAATTTAAGCGAGCGGCGTCGAAAGGGGAGGATGACGTTGAAGCCCTCAGGGAGTTGGTCGCGGCCTGCTTTGAACGCAGGCAAGCGGCTTTGACCGCGAAGGACGTGGCGAGACTTCTCGACGCGGCTAAAGGGGAGAGAGATCTGGTGGAGGAAATTGAGTTGACCATTGGAGAAACCGATACGCGGAACTACAATCCTGGAGAGAGTGAACCTGAAAAGCAAAAGCGAACGGGACGGTTGGGGGAACGGGTTTTTGAGCTTTTTCAAAAGGGGCTTGTATCCGTTGTTTTGATAGGCGTGTTGGGTGCGGCGGAAGACTTGAGCGCTGCGGATTGGGACGAAGCGGAAGCCCTTTTCACGGCTGCTTTGGAATCGGCAGAGGAGGGGTTGGGTTCGGAAATGACTGAATCCAAATTTGCCGCGGCTGCTCTCGAGTTTGAAAGCTGCGCTGCGAATGGGATTAGAGCGGGTCTGTCCTGGTACAATGCGGGAAACGCCTGGTTTAAAGCGGGCGAGATTGGCCGCTCGATTGCGAGTTACCGGCAAGCCCAGACGCGAATGCCCTTTGATGAGAGAGTGGCGACGAGCCTTGAGGCGGCCCGAGCCCTTAGACTTGACTCGTTTCCGCATGATCGAGGATCGATTGAAACTCCGGTTCGGTGGCAGAGGGCAATGTTCTCTCTGCTCTGGCTGGTTTCGTTTAGTGTGACTTTGTTTTGGATACGATATCGGAATCGAGTTTGGCTGACCGTGTCAGGCGTGTTGTTTGGGGCGACGATATTGCAAGGACTGCTTCTGGGATGGGCTTCCGTTGCGGGAAGGGATGAAGGGGTTTTGATTGTGGATGAGATTTATGGGCGAAAAGGTCCCGGGTATTCCTATTTGTCCGCCTATGCCGATCCTCTGCACAATGGAATGGAGCTTAATCTGGTGGAGGAACGAGGAGAATGGCTTCTGGCTAGTCTGGAAGACGGCTCTGATTGCTGGCTGCCTCGTGAGGCTGTGCAGATACTGGAACGGTAGGCGCTTGAGCAGTTGTAAATCGCGAATAGGAGAAGGGTTCTCTTCATTGTATGCTCTGGGTGAGCCATCGTTATCCTTCTTTTCTGGACAATAGGCTCAACATCGTCAGTTTTTACATTTACCCCATGAATTTCCGATTCCCGAAAATCCAGTTTGCGAAAAGGACCATGGTTTGGAGCGCTCTGCTGCTTTGGGTGCCGCTTCACTCCGGATTAATCCATGCGGAAGAGTCGGACGACTTGGTTTCTTTTAACCACGATATTCGTCCCATCATGTCGGATACATGTTTCCAGTGTCATGGACCCGACAAAAATACGAGGGAAGCGGACCTGCGATTAGATTCAATCGAAGGAGCAACCAAGGATTTGGGAGGATACGCGGCGATTATTCCAGGGGATCCTGAAGAGAGTGAGCTGATTTGGAGAATCCTTTCGGAAGATGATTCGGAACGCATGCCTCCAGAGGAGCACCCCCGTCGGTTGACAGACGAGGAAAAGGAGCTTTTCAGAAAATGGGTCGAGCAAGGCGCTAAGTATGAAGCCCACTGGGCATTCGTTCCACCGGCGCGAGGGAGGCTTCCTGAGGAAAGGGATCCCGATTGGGAGCGGAACCCGATTGACGCATTCGTTTTTTCCAAATTGAAAGAAAAAGGTCTCACTCCTTCCCCGGAAGCCGATCGTGAGACTCTCATTCGCAGGATTACGCTGGATCTGACTGGACTCCCACCGACCCTGGAGGAGGTCGAAGCGTTTCTTTCGGACCGGTCGCCGGATGCCTATGAGAAGGTGGTAGATCGGCTGTTGGCGTCGCCTCGGTATGGGGAGCGCATGGTATGGGAATGGCTAGACGCCGCCCGTTATGCTGACAGCAATGGCTATCAGAATGACGACGAACGGGGAATGTGGCCCTGGCGTGACTGGGCGGTTGACGCTTTGAATTCAAACATGCCGTTTGACCAGTTCACTATCGAGCAGCTCGCGGGCGACTTGCTGCCTCAGTCGACGATGGAACAGAAGCTCGCCACCGCATTTTTGAGAAACCACATGATCAATGGGGAAGGAGGGCGACTTGCGGAGGAGAACCGAATTGACTATCTGGTTGATCAGACCGACACGGTATCCACGATTTGGATGGGGTTGACGATGGGATGCGCTCGTTGCCACGATCATAAGTATGATCCCGTTTCCCAGCGTGAGTACTATCAGCTCATGGCATTTTTTGACAAGACTGAGATTACGGGAAAGGGACGCAATCCGCATACGCCGCCAATCCTGGATCTCACCACGGAGGTTCACGACCGCCGTGTCGAAGAGTTGGAAGAGGCGAAGCGGATCGCGGCGAACCAGTTGGACGAGGTGGAACGCGCTTTATTTCCCAGAGGAGAGGGTGAGCTGGCCATCGAGTCGGAAAAGGCGAAATCGATTACGAATGGAACCATTCAAGGAATCCTCAAGCAACCGGTCATCGAGCGCCGGCCCGAACCTTTGACGGAGATCATCGCCGTTTATAGCGAAACCGAACCTGAGTATGTGGAGGCGACGCTAAACTACATCGACGCTTACAAGGATCTCGACGTCTACAGCAACTCGCGTCCGATCGTGATGATCATGGAGGACTCCGTGGAACGGGATACTCACATTCTCGAAAACGGTCTGTACGACCAGCCGAGAGAAAAGGTGACGACGGGTTTCCCCTCTGCTTTGAATGGCGGCGAGGAAGTGACCGGTGATTTCAATCGTCTCGATCTGGCGGAATGGCTGATGTCCGAAGACAATCCGCTTACGGCGCGAGTGACTGTTAACCGGTTTTGGCAGCAGTATTTTGGAAGAGGGATCTTGGAACAGGTGGAGAATTTTGGGGTTCAGAGTAAGCCGCCGGTACATGAAGCCTTGTTGGACTGGCTGGCGGTCGAGTTTCGCGAGCGTAACTGGAATGTGAAGGAGATTCAGAAGCTGATTGTGACGAGCGCAACCTACCGTCAATCGTCTCGAGTGACACCTGAGCCAAGAGAGCGTGATCCGCAAAACGAACTGCTCGCGCGTGGGCCTCGTTTTCGCATGCCGTCCTGGATGATTCGAGATCAAGCGTTAGCGCTGGGAGGTCTTCTGAATGAAGCTCAAGGAGGTCCCCCCGTGATGCCATATCAGCCGGAGGGAATATGGAAGGAGGCGTCCTTTGGATTTATTGAGTACGGACAGGGGAGCGGAGAAGACCTGTATCGAAGAAGTTTGTACACTTTCTGGAGGCGCATCGTGGGGCCACCTCTCTTTTTTGACGCGACCCCGCGTCAGGTTTGTGAGGTGAAAGCGAAGCGAACCAATACACCCTTGCATGCCTTGACCACACTGAATGATGTCACGTTTGCCGAAGCAGCTCGAGGGTTTGCGGAACGATTGCTAACGGAGTTCAAAGGAGGTGACGCGAAGCGGTTAGCGACTGCCTTTCGTATGGCGACGGCTAGGGATCCAAGCAAAACGGAACAGCGGACTCTGAAAACCGCCTTGGAGAAGTACCGTTCCCATTTTCAGGACGACCCGGATGCTGCTCTCAAAGTAGCCAGTGTAGGCGAATCAAAACGAAACAATCAGTTGAATCCGATCGAGCACGCCTCTTGGGCAACGGTCGGCTTAATGCTATTGAATTTGGATGAGACAATTACGAAGGAATGAGGATCGAATTGTATAATTCACGGATGAGGATTGGATTAAATCAGGTAGCGGGCGATCTCCGAGCGCCCATGGATACCTACTGCAATTTTAATATGGGCGCTCGGAG
>CALDFV010000225.1 GCA_937942145.1 uncultured Opitutaceae bacterium | reverse complement strand
GTATCCCGCCAACGATGAAAACTCTTCAATGCGCGCCTTCACATCGTGTAGCGCCTTTCGCTCCCGCCGATCGATAGATGCCAGGTTCACCTTGTTTTTTACCGACTCATAAGCCTTGATCGCCTTGAGCGGGATTTTTAGCCCCAATTCTCGCTGAGCCTTCAATACTGCAATCCAATAGTCGCGCTCGATCACAACGCGGCCCTCGGCGGACCAAATTTCTTTCATCGCTCCGGAAGCATAGCGATCCGCGAGTACGTTCTTTATAACTGGATTTTTTTGTGGCATGAGAAACGAACACCCTGAGTAGGGCCTCGAGAATTTAAAGCATTTTCTTGTTGTGGAGGAGCCCTCGGCTTCCTTGCATGCGTGGCTGACATGACGTCCTCGATTAAAGAGCTAGCAGAAAGAACGATCGCATTGGAACTAAGCGTGATGCGCTCGGGCTCCACCTTGCTAAAAGCGCTCATGGCTGCCGCACCGGACATTTCAAGTTTACCGGAGACCAATTTTCAGAAATTCCAGTCGGCAACCGCCGCCTCCGAAATTGCTTCTCTTTGCGACGAAAGAATTGTCGTTCTCAAGCGTCCCGCCTGGTTCAACGAGACAAAGCGGTACCCGAAGCTCCCAAACGTTCCCAATGCGAAGCGTGTCATTCTCGCTCGTGACGTTCACACAACGACCGCCTCACTACGTAAAATGGTGTTTCGCAAAGTGGAATCCTGGGCCCCAAGATCCATAGACAATTGGTTCGCCAACAAGTATTGGGCCCCGGTATACGCCAATTTATTGGATCGGTTTCCAGATGATGGTACATCAAATTTTTGGATACGCTACGAAGATCTCGTCCAGGAACCCATCGAATGGACAGGCAAACTCTTTCGGTTTTTGGGCTCGGACCGGACTGAGGGGACAGACTCGTATCCGCCACCTAAAGGATACGACTGGAAATGGGGTAGCGACGACGGGGGAGACAAAATCAAAAGTCTAACCGTTCAGGCTCCCAAGATTCCACAGAGTTCCCTAGACATCTTGGAGCGCGTTCAAGGGCTTCCTCAAGTTGCCCTTGTTAGAGCCCGACTCGGATACGCGAATTCCTAGAGTTTTTTGCAGTGATTTTTGCGTATCTTTATTACAGATACATGTGTCTTTGTTAACCAATCGCGTCGCGGTACAGTTGCTCTAGCTCGCTACCGATTCTTTCCATGCTATGGTCGCTTGCATTATCTAAAGCAGCCTGGCTCATTTCGCGTCTCAAGTGTTTGTCTTTCATGAGCTTGATCATAGCATCTGCCATGTCTTGCTCGTCGTCCGGCTCGAAAATCAATCCGTCATTTCCGTCCTGAACAAGCTCAGGAATTCCTTTGGCCCTTGGACCAATCATGGGCAACCCGAAGGCCATCGCTTCCAGCAAACTCACGGGCTGATTCTCTGTTTTACTCGCCGTCACAAAGACGTCCCCCAGCAACAGATAGTTTTCTTTCATCAAGATGTCCCGTTCAATGCGACCCGTCCGTACGACCGCTTTCTCAATCCCGAACTCCGCCACCTTTTCATCGATCTCCGAGTCGGAGGGTCCAGCGCCGACGATCACGAGTTTAACATCAGGATTAACCCGTGTTACGCGATGGAATGCCCCAAGGAGAACTCCCAAGGACTTCTCTGGCGATATCCGCCCCACATAGATGAAAGCGAAATCGTCGATGCCCAAAGAGCGGCGAAACGCTTCAATCTCCTTTTTCGGTCTAAACTGAATGGGGTCAATCCCGTTCGAAAGCAGCGTCACCTTGGTCTTCAAGCCTCTTTCAATAAGATTGTCCCGAACCGATTTCGACGGACTGACCACATGCCTACAGCGATTGTAGAAAGTTACCGAATACTTCCACATTGCTTTTCGAGTAAAGGAAAAGTTTGGAAGATGGAATTGCTTTAGATACTCCGGCTCAGCGAAGAAGGTATGGAATGTACCTATCACCGGCACCTTTTTCCAGCGTCCTAAAAACATGCCCTCGATTCCGCAGCCGAACTCCGTATGCACGTGGATCACATCGGGAGAGGCGATCTTAAGGCGCCGATACGTGAACAGGAACAAAGGTATCGAAAATCGCAGCTTAGGAATGCTGGGAATGGGAAAGGAAAGAGGCAGCCCGTAAGTCTTTACTCGGGAATCAAGTCCCGGAATCCCTTCCCTTTGATCTTCCTTTTTCGCTCTCGGGTGGAAGATGCTTACTTCATGCCCGCGGGCGGCTAGTTCATTCGCTTGATTGATAACCGCAGAACTGACCCCCGAAATGTAGGGCAAGAAGCTATCGGTAAATAGGCAGATCCGCATAGGTGGGAAAGAAAAACGGGCTCCAATTGGAAGGCGCAACTTTATTCCAAACGAATCAATTCCCTTCCAGAAACGCCTTGGCTCTCAAGCTGGATTTTACGCAAGGCAACGAATCGCCATGTTGCGAAGCGCTTCTTCCTGCTCGTTTGGACGCTCAACTATTTCCTCAAACGCTTTGATAAACTCCCCTTGGTGGTCGATCAGCCTCTTCAATGTCGGCAGTCGCCGCTCGCCGACCAGTTTACCCATGTACCACAGGTTTTGTGTAAAAACGTTGAAGTTGCTCTTATCCGAGAGCCCATCGAAACGGTCGTTGTATTTTGCGGCCGCCTGTTCGAATCCGGGTTTCGATATCCCTCGTCCCCCAACTTGGATCTCCCCTCCGTCGATGAGGGCTTTCAGCTGAATCAGCAACCGATTGCGATTCTGCAGCGAGGCAATCACCGGCCGCGCGTCGTGACCCGCGAAAAAGTGACGACGCAACGCTTCCAAAGTCCATTTCAGATTTCGGGAAAAAAACGCTTCGGTCGTTTCGAAAAAGTCACCTTCGCCAAAATTGGGGACGAGCTCTTCGATAAGTTTCGCCGTGACCTCACTCCCCTCCTCACCTAGATAGGTCGCCAGCTTGCGAGTCTCCTCCAAGAGGAGGCGGGCATTGGCGTTCACCTTGTTAAGAAGAATTTCCTGGGTGCTCCGTTTCATCGAGACTCCCAGAGATTCGCACTCTTCCTCTAAAATTGCCAAAAGCGTATCTGAACCGTTTCCCTTGGAGTCGACTCCACCCGAAGCCACGTGCTCTCCCTCTTTCTCGAGCCACTTGGCAAACCGCTTTCGGCGATCGACTGGTGAAGCAGAAATCAGTACACCGACCTCATCTGGCGTTATCACCTCCAGTATTTCCCTCAAATCGTCACACGCCTTTTGCGTACCTTCTGCTCGTCCCAATAGATTGTCCGCCATAAACGAGCACCCCTTAAGCCAGATAACGCGCCTTCCTCCAAACAATCCCAATGTCTGCGTCGCCTCCCTAACGCGATTCACAATCTGCTCCACATCTTCGACCTTACCGGCGTGTCCGCTTATGACTTCTTGGGAAAAGTCGTCGTCTACGGTGGCAACCATCTCCTTCCATGCCGCTGACGCAGCTCGGAGAGCTAGGAAGTCATCGGGACCTGACACGTATATGAAACTTGATTCGGGCATTTTCAGAGGAGAATGCAATCTGGCTAGGGATTGAAAAGGCTTTTCCTCCCATTCGCATCCTGTCCTTGCCAAATGGGAAAACATCCTCAATCAAAAGCTCGTGATTTCCGTCGAAGCAGCTCAGCAAAAAATTTCCGAACGATTGGCTCCCCTTTCATCCGAGCTTGTAAA
>CALDFV010000224.1 GCA_937942145.1 uncultured Opitutaceae bacterium | reverse complement strand
ACTCGAATGCAGTCGTTTATCCCCTCGTCATTGAAGGTCGCGTAGTCATGGTAATTGCCCTGCTCCGGGTACTTGTGCGGCCATCCCCCGTTATCCAGCTGACTCGTCCGCATCATATCCAGCGCTCGCCTTACTCCCTCTGAAATCAGCTCATCCTCAATCTCTTGATCCATGGCCATAAGAAAACTGATCGCTGACTGGGATTGGTCGTCATCGAAGCTAACGGTATTCCGCTTCGGACCTGCAAAGTTGATGGTATGCTCCCATCCACCCAGCTGGTTCTGCCCGCGAATCAAGGCATAGGCGGCACCTTTGGCAGCCGCCAAAGCTTCTTCGTCGCCAGTTGATCGATACGCTGCTAGAAACGATTGCCCCACGGCCGGTGTTCCAGGTGGCTGCACTTCAATCGTGTTGGCACCGGTTGGCCCTTCACCCCATCGTAGTGAAAAGTCTGTGGTGACGTAATGCACATAGCCCCCATGGACATTGATCGAATGAAAAAAAGACACCCCTCTTCTGAGAGAGTCTTCCGCCTTCGAAAGCAAAACGTCGCCCTGAGCGATGCACGCTTGTCCCGCAAAAGCGAATATTAGAAAAACTAGTTTCTTCATGTATTTATGGTTTTGATACTAAATACTTGAGCTCTAATCCTTACCTACATCAAACTGGATACACGAAAGTTCTTATACAGCGAGGAGCGCGTGTACATGTGTCGCAATCCGATGCGACCCTCCAAGATTTCCTGAGCATCCGTATTTGCCATACGGCAATAGTAGACGTGGTTCGAATTTTCTACCCGAATATTGAGCTCCCGAGCCCGCTTAATCACTGTGATTTTATGGGGCACACCCATTTCGAAAAGCCCTACCGGGAAGTAGTCCGGCTTAAGATCCGATCCTGAGAGACCTGACTCGTCTGCCTTGTATCGCCTTGCTCGAATATAGCTCGTCGTGTCTTCATTGTTTGGAAACGCCGCGTAGCTAATATGGTACGTGTTCATATGGTTAAAGTACATCCGCATTGCAGGAATACGGCGTAACTCATTCCATTCCATAATGTCTTTAGAGTACGGACCTAAACCACTCCCAGTTGCTTGGACATAAAGAATGTTAACACACCTGGTTTCCGCATCCAATCGGGTATAGTCATACTCGATCTTCAAGTCTCCCTCGAAAGACTCCTTCGTCCAAAGGACCATGTGATGCGCATCATTTTTGAATTCTGGCCCTGCTGTGAGCTTCATGCCCTCCGCTCCATTAGCGACTTGGCCAACCTCACCATCGAGGAACCACTGGTCTCTCCAGTTTCCAGTACCCGTATCCATAAAAACCTCGCTCCAGCGAAAGTTGTTTACCCTTTCAAAAGCCACTTTGTCAGATTCTGAATTGGCTCGTACCAAAAACGGTAGAAGACAGAACAGGAACAGACAAATAATAGGTAGACTTAAAATATTCATAGGTTTGAGTCCAAATACATTAAGCTACACATAGTCCAAAATTGGACTGGAACGCAATTAGACATTTTAGATAATTTACTCCTCTTTCGTTTCTCTTCAAAAACGGGCAAAGGAACCGAGACCCAACTAGGATCTTCGAAAGAAAACAAACAGCCCAACAGTACCGTTGCGGAAGGAGGGGAACACACGATTTCAGTTGAGGTCACCCTGGAACCGGTTTAAACGTTTCCGTAGGTGCCCTCTATCCTCTCTCTCCCTGGAAACCAACAATATGCCAACTGCGAATCCATATTCCTCATTTGGGTTCGCGATTCGATTCCCTTCCATCAAGTAGATTGCTTTTGCGCTTTTCATCTTCCTAAGGTGAATACCCATTCCTGCAGACGGTTATCGCGTGGTTCATCAGAAATTTCTTAAAACTCCCCCTTTTCCTTCCTCGTAAAATTTATAGAAAGGACGGCGTTCTCTAGCTTCAGCTCCAAGACCTCCATATTGATCCTCGCAAGCTCGGCGACGAAAAAATAGCTCTCTTCGTTTCCATAAAAATCAATGGGGTAACTGTTCCCATTAATCGAACGGGGGATTATTCCCGGCCAAAAATCGCTGTCCCACAAGGAGCGATCCATATGATTGAAAGTATCGCTAAATCGATAGTCACGTTTTAGTCGCACCATGATTACATATTCTTTCTTTAGGGTTCAATTAAGGAAATTTTTTCGTTGCAAAAGCTGTGCCAAACGAAGCCTGAATTCTAGTTGCTCGTTACCAATGGTTCGCGTCTGAACTGAAATCGCTTCTCGGCCGAGGTGACACATCGAGCATGGAAACAATCTAGTAAGCTTGTCACACTTGCCCACTAAAACAACCCGTCCCTTCAAACGACAGACTTAGAGTAAGCGCTCTGGGGCGGTAGGTTTTGCCAATCTTACTCCCTCTTACCTCTGAATAGTTTGACTGCCTCTTCCAAAATCTCGAATAATCCGGATCACCTTACTCTTGAGCAAAGACTGTAAAAAGCTGGACGACTATGCCCCGATCTCACTTGGATTCCATAATTTCAATTTTGAGTGCCTTAGCACTCCTTCCCATAGCTGAATCATCCGATTCTTCCAAAGACGCACAAGTCGCAGTAGATCAGATCGAGGACATCGAATTCAACCGGCACATTCGACCCATACTCTCGAACAATTGCTTCTTCTGCCACGGTCCTGATAAAGAAAAGCGCGAGGGTGATCTGCGTCTCGACATACGCGAGGATGCCATCGAGGCATTCGCCTTTGTCCCTGGAAACACAGAGGACGGTGAGCTGCTCCATCGGATATTCAGCGATGACCCCAAAGAGGTCATGCCGGAACCAAAGTCAAATAAGTCGCTTACGGAAACCGAGAAACTACTACTAAAGCGCTGGATTGCAGAAGGCGCTGTCTACGAAAGCCACTGGTCCTACAATCCCGTCAAACGTCCCACGCAAAACGGAATCGATGAAATCGTGTCCCAGCGGCTGAAAGAGAAGCGTTTAAAGCCATCATCGGAAGCCCGCAAAGAAACCCTGATCCGCCGAGTCTCCCTCGACCTCATCGGCCTTCCTCCATCGGCAGAAGAGGTAAAGGCGTTTGTGAGCGACCAGCGACCCGACGCTTATGAGCGACTCGTCGACCGGCTCCTCGAATCCAAGCACTACGGAGAAAAAATGGCGATTCACTGGCTCGACGCGGTTCGATATGCCGACACAGTGGGCTACCACGGGGACCAGGAGCGCGACGCAACTCCCTACCGCGACTATGTGATCAAATCCTTCAACGAGAATAAGCCCTACGACCAATTTACCCGAGAGCAACTAGCCGGAGACCTTCTTCCCAATCCGACAATTGAGCAACTGGTAGCCGCCAGCTACAATCGCCTCAATCAAATTAGCCGGGAGGGCGGGATTCAGGACAAAGAGTACGTCAAAAAATACCAGTCCGAACGGGTCCGCACTACCGCCACTACTTGGCTCGGCTCAACCATGGCCTGCGCCGAATGCCATGACCACAAGTTCGACCCGTTCACCACCAAAGATTTCTACAGCATGGCCGCCTTTTTCGCGGATATATTGGAGAAAGGCGCGTACACCGGAGACGGCTCCTACCAGGACGATGTATCCAAATACCTCGGAAATCCAATGAAACACGAGGGCTGGTTTGGGCCAGAAGTCAATGTACCCAACTATGTATTTCACGAGAATCCCGAAGCGGTAAAGAAGGCGATTGCAGGGAAAGAGCGATTCATGGCCACCGGCTCGCCCGAGGCCATCTCGGAATACGAACAATGGTTGCAACTTCAGAGCTCGCTGGCAGAGGACAACACCCCATTGGATACTAAATTTGCCTATACCGACGCCCATCACGAGACGACAAAAGCCGAATCAATCGACATCCTTTCATATCCCTACGGATTGGAGAAACTGGCATCCATTGAGTTTGATGCCCGGATTGTGGGAGGCGGCGGAAGAGGGTCGCTTGGCATTGAGATAAGGTATGAACTCAACGGTCAGATGCTTAAGAAAGCCTATCATCTCGGCGACAATTTCGAAGGGGAGCTGGACAACCAGTCAAACGCGCCCGTTGTCCAAGCAACCCCTCTGCTCTACAAGGGCGTTTGGCATCCGATTAGTCTAAGGAGGGATACGCTCGATCTGCCCGACACCGCAAAGCTCGTCTCCATTCTCCCTCTCAAGGGGAATGCCGGAGGCTTTCGTAATTTCCGCATCCGAACCCTTCGCCAAGGTTCACAATTTGGTGTTTTGAGCAAGCCAGGCCAAAAATCCCTAGCCGAGATTCTAGACAAACAAGCGGATATCGAAGCCCAGGTCCAGCTGAAGCGGGAGTTCTTTATCCATCATTCGAATACTTTCGCCAAGCAACGTGAAGAAATTGATGGGCTCAAGAACGAGCTTTACGGCAACCGCTACACTCCTCTCACCGTTAGCGCCCAACCGCGAGAGGTGAAAGTTCTCCCTCGGGGTAATTGGATGGATGAAAGCGGAGAAACGGTGTTGCCGGCAAGTCCCTCCTTTTTGCCCAATGCGATTGCATCCAGTGATTCTCAAAGACTCAACCGACTCGATCTCGCCCATTGGATTGTTAATCCTCAGAATCCCCTAACCGCTCGAACCTTTGTCAATCGAGTATGGGCGATGTACTTTGGCACCCCTTTATCGAACGCCCCTGAGGACCTCGGATTGCAAGGAGAGTATCCGCCCTATCCTGAGTTGCTAGACTGGCTTGCAGCGGAGTTTGTCGACTCCAGTTGGGATATTAAACACCTAGTCCGCGAGATCGTAAGCTCTGCAACCTACCGCCAATCGAGCGACGTTTCCGAGAAACTGTATGAGATCGATCCTTACAACCGTTTCCTTGCCCGTCAAAGCCCCATTCGACTGTCCGCAGAGATCATAAGGGACAATTCCCTGAAGATCAGTGGCCTTCTCAACACCAAAATGGGTGGGCCAAGCGCGCGGCCCTACCAGCCTCAAGGCCACTACCGAAACCTGAATTTTCCCAGACGACAGTACGCTCATGACACGGACCAAAACCAGTACCGTCGTGGAGTCTACATCCATTGGCAACGCACCTTTCTCCATCCTATGTTGACTGCTTTCGACGCGGGTGGCCGCGATGAATGCATCGTAAAGCGAGATCTGTCCAACACCCCCATTCAAGCGCTCAATCTCCTCAATGACCCCACCCAAGTAGAAGCAGCCAAAGCGTTGGCAGAAATTCTTATGAAGGAGAAGAGCGATCAGGCTCGAATCGAGACTGCCTACCAACACGCACTCGCGCGAAGACCCACAGCCAAAGAGCGAAAAACGCTCAAAGCATTCATCAACCGCGAACGAAAACGCTTCGAGAATAAAGAAAACCAAAGCGACGCTTTTCTCAGCATCGGACTAAAAAGCCCGGATCCCAATCATCCACCTGTGGAACTCGCCGCTTTAACGAGCATGAGTCGAGCGATTCTAAATCTTCACGAAACCATAACTCGGTATTAACTATCAGCTCTTGGCCTTTAGCTATTTGTAATTAGCGCCCCACCAATCAAAATTCAACAATTCAAGATGTCGTCACTTTCTAATTACATAACGGAAATTAATCGCCGATCTTTCCTTAAGAAATCGCTTTCTAGCCTTGGAGCTTTGGCCTTGGGCGATCTGCTTTCTGGCGAAACCCCCAACCAAGACGGCCTCCACCATCCTGCCAAAGTAAAGCGCATCATCCATCTGTGCATGGCAGGTGGACCGTCCCACCTAGAAACCTTTGACTACAAGCCAGCATTGGAGACTCACCATGGTCAGGCGATGCCCGAGTCCTTTACCGCCGGCGAGCAAATCGCGCAATTACAAGACAAGGAGCTAAAGGTAAAGGGTCCTACTTTCCCCTTTGCCCGCCACGGAAAAAGTGGTATGGAAATCACTGATCGCTTCCCGCACATCGCTTCTCTGGCAGACGAGATCGCAGTGGTCCGGTCCATGTTTACGGAACAAATAAATCACGATCCTGCACATACTTTCATGAATACCGGCTCGATTATACCCGGTCGTCCCAGTATGGGAGCTTGGACGCATTACGGACTCGGGAGCCTTTCGAACGACCTTCCCGGATACGTTGTCCTCACATCCCAAGGAGGGGGCCAAGCGCAGCCGATTTCCGCCCGTCAGTGGAACAATGGATTCCTTCCTAGCAAGCATCAAGGAGTCGAACTGCGGTCCGAGGGAGACCCCGTTTACTACGTAGGGAATCCTGACGGAATCAGCCGAGGCTCTCAAGGTGATCTCGTCGAGACTATCAACTCTCTGAATAACCATCTCGCCTCCAATCGGCATGACCCGGAAATCGCAACCCGTATTGCCCAGTATGAACTCGCTTTCCAAATGCAATCGTCGGTTCCCGACTTAGCCGACTTCTCGAAGGAGCCGAAAAACGTACTGGATCTCTACGGCTGTACACCGGGTGACGGATCGTACGCATCCAATTGTCTCATGGCGCGACGCTTAGCTGAGCGGGGAGTACGATTTATTCAATTGTATCACCGAGGCTGGGACCACCACGGATCCTTGGAAAAGAATTTCAAAACGACTTCCGGATTAACCGACCAGCCAACAGCCGCGCTGATTAAAGATCTTAAAATGCGCGGGATGCTCGACGATACCCTAATCATTTGGGGAGGTGAGTTTGGGCGTACTCCCATGAGTCAAGGAGCCGCAGGTGATGGCCGCGACCACCACATCAAAGGCTTCTCAATTTTCCTGGCTGGAGGCGGCATCAAGGGAGGTACGGTCTACGGATCTACAGACGAATTTGGATACGCTGCGGAAGAAAATCCAACCGCAGTTCACGACCTTCACGCAACCATGCTTCATCTACTGGGCATCGACCACAAACGGCTTACCTACCGTTTCCAGGGACGTGACTTCCGCCTCACCGATGTACACGGTCACATCATCGACGGAATTCTTGCATAGGTATTGCAGTGCAAGCACCTATCGGTAATTCAGACCTCAATCTGGATAGCTTGCGTCTAAATCATAGTAAGCAAAAATCTCAACAGGATCAGTCGGGATCCAGGATTTGAGCTCTCCAAAGAGGTCCTAGATGCTGTAAACAAGGAACGTATTTTTGGATGATAGGCGCTCTGCAAGAACGCCAGATTAGGGGGACTACCGATCAACCGGCCTTCTTTCTGGCCCCTATCAATCCTCTTATCGCTAAATCCTATACCATTAATCCGTCGCTATAAGTTGTTCATAAAGTGCGCATAATTGATTCATAATTGACCACCGTCCGTCCGCCTACTCAGCCTTCGACATGAATAACAGCGTCGAAAAAACAAAAATCGTCGAAGCTCTACGACAGGTGGTCGCCGACGGCTATGCCCTCCTTGGCGAAACCCACCTCTGCCACTGGAATGTGCGCGGGCCCGGCTTTTTCGCCCTCCATGCCGCATTCGAAGTGCAATACACAGAGCTGTTCACCGCGATCGACGAGATCGCCGAGCGGATAAGAGCCCTTGGCAGCTTCGCTCCAGGCGGAATCAGTCGGCTTTCGAGTATGGCAGGATTTGAACAGATCGCAGAAAACGCATCGGCAGATGATATGGTCGCTCATCTTTCAAAGCATAATCGCAAACTCGTGGCTAACCTGTCCAAGGCTCGAGATCTTGCAGGGAAAAACGGAGATAATGAGACCGAAGACCTAATGATCACACGCATTCAAATTCACGAAAAGCACATTTGGATGCTGGACAGCTTCCTATCCGATTAACCCTGAAGTCGAATACCACCCGCTACGGTGCACCTTCAACGTTTGTTTCTCTTCGAAGAAACTCGATCGGGTTGAACAGGAATCAATCCGCTCCTCGGAGATGAAACCATTCTCCGGTACCCAAAAATTCGCTGGCCCTGACTTCAGAAACCACATTACTCTTAAGTCTAATGGAAACTATTAAAGTTGCCCTTCAACTAGCCTGCGCTTTGGGAATACTGAATGTTTGGCTTATTCGATTCGGGAGACCCACACCGTACCGGGGTGGAAGCTCCCGCAATATGAGGGAAGAGTTCGACGCCTACGGACTTTCACCCTCCCTAATGTATATCGTTGGAGGACTGAAGACCGTTCTCGCTCTGGCCCTAATTTTAGGGATATGGATCACACCTCTGATCCGGCCAGCTGCACTCGGACTCGCAGCACTAATGATTTTCGCTTTCCTCATGCACCTGAAGATAAGGGACCCCGTGAAGAAATCGCTCCCCGCGATTTCCGTTATGTTGATGAGTTCGATTGTGGCACTCTCGTGAGACTTTTAGACCCTTCGGGAGTGATCGCTCTCTTCACTGAGACCTTATGATAATCAAGTCTTCTGCCATTACCCGATAGGTTGGAGGCTCTGAGAGCGGAGCTACTTAATATGCACTTTTCGACCACTTTATCGATAGCGGATATCTCAGACCCAGTGGATACCTTGCTCGCATCGGGGCACTAAAGAAAGTCGCAACTGGACAACAGGACCTCGAAGCCCTTTAGCGGTTTTCCTGACGATACGGAACGTTTCTTCGGCTGTTCCCGCAGCACGCATCAAATCACCCGTTAGTTGAGCTAGTGGAACTAGTCGAAGTAAACAGTATGCAAACATTCATCGAAGACGACCGTATCGTTATATCGGTGAAGAAGTCGGGACGGTAATCTAGCAAAAAATAAAGTTCCGTAGCCAAACCGACTAGCTGTCCCCAGAAATCTTCCACAAATGGTGCCTTGTCCGGAGATAGATCGTGTTATCCACGATAGCCGGTGAGGCCAGTGTCTCTTCTCCCATTTCCATTTCAGAAATTATCTCACAGCCATCATCCCGCACACGAATAACCAAGCAAAGCCCCTCTTCGCTAACAATATACAGAAGATCGCCCACTTGAACCGGCGAAGCGGAAAACTTGCCTCTAAGCGGCTCCATCCACCGCAACTCACCCGTCTCTGCATCGAGACTCTGAAGCCGACCGTCATCCTCTAGAGTAATCACGTTACCGTTGACGAAATTTGGGGATGGCGTCTTAGGCATGCTTTTGTGGTACATCCATTTCACGTGGGTATCGGTTAAGTCGCCCGTTGCTCCATCGACTCGAATGGCATAGAAGCTGGGGCGCGAAAAACCGGTACCCATGTAGAGAACGCCATCAACGTATATGGGGCGGGTCGACATCGAGAATCCCATCGGGTAACGTACGAGCCAGAGTTCCTTTCCGTCTTCCGGGCGATAGGAGCCCACCATGCCGCTGCCTGGGCTTATGATTTCGGTACGACCGCCATTCTCAATCACCAATGGCGTGCCGTGTGAAAAATTGTTCTTAACCTGATGACTTCGCGTTGTGCGCCACGCAATCTTGCCCGTTCCTTTGTAAAGAGCCGTAACCACCGGTTCCTCAAAGCTGTCTGTCGTAAAGACAAGTAGGTCGTCTACCACTACAGGGCTGCCCCCTGCTCCGTTTTTAGCGGTGTAGGAAATTTTCTGTTTCCACAATGTTTCTCCCGTATCAAAATCGAGAGCTACGGTCCCCATATGGCCAAAATGAGCATATATCACCCCATCCTCTATCGCTGGAGTAGGACTGGCCAAACTGTTTTTAGGATGTCGATCCTGACCCTCTTCGATGGTGGCGTGCAATACTGTCTTTAACCAAAGGATTTCACCGGTTTTTGCATCTACTTGCAGTACCTTCAGATCGTGCAAGTCATTAACCGTTTCCTCCATTGCCGTTGTGAGTACGATCTTCCCGTCAATCAACAATGGGGATGACCATCCTCTTCCCGGTATTTCGCTTTTCCATACAATATTTTTCTCAGTTGACCACTCGATAGGAACATTCACTGCCTCCGAGACACCTTGCTCAGCCGGTCCCCGGTATTTTGGCCACTCGTCCAGCTTTCCATAAGAGGATTGCGACACGGAAATAAGGCTAATGATCGACAGCAAAGAGATAGAAAATCGTGTGCTCATAGTGGGTAATTCAGTTCTCAATTCGGATTGCGTCACTCTTCAAACTAAAGCTCGCCATATATCGGCGCTTTCCAGTCGGGAGGCAGCTTTCCTTGCGGACGTACTCCATGAGCGGTCGCTGGAATGGGATGATTCTTCGCAGACTTCAATGGCAGGTTGTCAGGCAAATGCTTAATTTTGAAATCCTTGTATTCGATGGTCATTGCCGGACCCACATGCACTTGCACGGCGAGCACACCATCGAGCGAACGTCCCGCAGCATCAAAGTCTAGCAAGTCTGCGGTCTTGTGACCATTGATCCAATGTTGGTGGTGATTTCCAATTACTCGAACGCGGTACTCGTGCCATTCGCTGGGAGGAAATTCCTTCACAGGCATCATTTCCGTAACCCATGGCCGCCCCTCTTCGTCAACAATCACTTTCTCGCCCGTGTGCGAAAGGATACGACGCCCCTTCTCTTCATAGAGCATTCCATTATACTTCGAAATATTTGCAACCACATCGCATTGATATCCGGATACAACATCCAGACCTAAATAGGGACGCGACTGACCGCGATACTGAATCCCACTGTTGCCCCCCTTACTGACTCTCACCTTCACCTTTAGGTCGAAATTGCGAACCGTCGATCCCTTCCAGCTGAGAAAGCTGTTTGCTTTCAGACTCCCATCGGTCGTCCCCTTGAGAATGCCATTATCTAGAGACCAGTACTCCAGGTTACCTGTCCAATTCCTACCTATCGAGCCCTCGAGAAGATTCTGGTAGCCATCTCCTCCCGGCTTATTCGTAACGGCGGCTGAGGCATAGGGATAGGGTGGCGTCGAATAGGTGAATTTACTAGCCGGGGCGACGAGAGGACCACCCAACTCTTCCACTCGCCTATCAGTACGTTGGCGCATGGTTTTCAAGATGTCCGCGTATTCGGGGTGGCTTGCCAGGTTGACGAGCTCATCGGGATCACTTTTCAGGTCGTGTAGAAATTCGTAATTTCCGTGATCAAAGTACCGCGCGTACTTAAACTGCTCGTTGCGGATTCCTTCGAACGCCGGAATCCTCTGCCTTACCGCAAAGTGCTCATGGAACGTTTCCTTGCGCCAGTCTTTCGGCGTTCCCTTTGACACGATCGGCTCGAGGCTTCTCCCCTGGTATCGATCGGGAATTTCCGCTCCGGCCCAATCGAGAAAGGTAGAGGGAAAATCTAAATTAAGAGCCAGTGAATCCGTCACCTGGCCTTTCTGTTTTTGGGATACACGTGGATCAAATATGATCAAAGGCACTCGCAGCGACTCTTCGTAATGCGACCATTTACCAGCGAATCCTCTATTACCCATATGGTATCCATTGTCCGCGGAATACACGATGATCGTATTGTCCGCCAAACCGGCTTCCTCAAGAGCTTCCATGAAACGCCCCAGTGCCCCGTCGATTCCACTGATCATCCGGTAGTAGGCACGCATGTTCAACTCGTACTTTTCCGGAGTGTTCCATCTCCAGAAATAACGCTCTCGATTAATTGTCGTTTTGAGAAAATCCGGCTGAGCTTCGAATATGGCCGGATCACTTAACCGAGGCGCTTTGAATTCAACATCATCATACATTCCGTCCATTGCTCGCGGCCAGGGGAACTGCCCGATGCCTGGGCGGCGGTCACTGTCTTCCGCATGGGCCGCGCTAAACCAGAGGTTCAAAGCGAAAGGCTGGTCCTTTGGCTGGCGCTTGATGAAATCGATACCACGGTCAACGATTACCTCCGTTTCATGCCGAAGGCTTCCATCAGGCATCTTCTTGTAAAATGGATTTCGGAAAATGATCTCCATTTCGTCGAAATGATCCTCGGGCTTGTAGCCTTTCGGCATCTTCGCGTGCCACTTGCCGAAGTACCCTGTGCGATAACCTTCTTCTCGAAGGATATCTGATACCAAAGTTTCAACCGCGCTGGCTCGCGCTAAATCCGGATTTCCCGGTTCTCCATAACTGCGACCTGTCAATCCCGTTAGAATCGTCGTGCGGCTAACCCAGCAAATCGACTGGCTCACAAAGGCATTCCTAAAAAGAGTGCCCTGCTCCGCGAGCGAGTCGATATTCGGGGTTTGAATGATGTCGTTCCCGTAGCAACCCAAGGTATCGGTCGTTTGATCGTCCGCAAAAAAGAAGACAATATTCGGTTTGTCCGCACCCCACAGGCAGGCCGAAAAAGTAAGCGTTAGGCTAAGATAAAAAATAGCTCGGTTCATCACGTTATTGAATTTCTAGACAGACTAAAGTCAGGCGGAATTACTAGTGAGACGATCCATTGAGGTCACCTCATTGGCAATCTGTAAAACAAGCCTCATAGAAGTATTTCCTGCATTGTGGTGAAAAAAGGACTCTTGGGATCGGAAATCGAGCTAATACCGCGCCTTCTCTTTCGCTTCTGTGAGAAAGGATTCAATCGTCTCCCGCGCAAACGTCGCCCCCTTGGCAGGATCGTAAGGCTCGCCCCCTTCCAGCTTGGCTGCGTATTCAAAATGGTACTCAAATTGACTGCGGTTCTCGACTTTGCTTTTCAGCGAGAAGTGGTCCCATTTTTCATAAACGGCTTTCCACGCTTCCCGAACCTCGCGCCAATAGGGGCCGGTTTTTTCCCAATAGCTATCCGAGCGATCCAGGCTTGGGCTAACGATTCGCTCGTATCGGTCGATTCCTAATTCGTGTCCCCGGTATTCCGGTGCCTCCGAAGCGTCCCCAGCAACCCGCTTCCAGTTGTTTTGCTCATGAATCCAGCCTGTCGGTACAATGACAATACGATGAAAGCCTTCCATCACATCATAGTCGTCACGAACCGAATATTCGCGTCGCGGCAGGGGTCGCCATGAATTTTCGCCCGTCCAAATCGATCGATTCCCATCGTGTGTCCATCGTCCGATGGCTTCGTAGCGGGGAGAATCGTCCACCTGCCAAACCGCTTGCGACCATCCGCCGGAGACTGATTCCGGTTCTCGGCGTTCACGGCCCCAAGATGCGCTCCCTATGAATGTGTGGAGATCCGTATCTTCGTACGTCCAGTCTTGTCTCCAATGTTTCATCACCATCGGCTCCATGATGGAGCCATCGTCCATCTCGAAATGCATGACCAGTGTGTGCTGCAGACTAATGAAATCCCTCCTATCCTCCAAAACGCGAATTTCCTCTGTAGCCCAAGAATGATAGGGCCGCGTGGGTTCGTGCTCCGGATAGAGACCCAGCGATTCCATAAAATGGAAACTGGTCTTGTAGTCGCCTGCTAGTGACAAAATGGCTGCCCGATCCTTTTCGAATGAACTCGATGCGGCAGCAATTTCAACCAAGGGCAGTTTTCTAGCGGGTGCGAATTCTACAGGTGTTCCTTGCGTCGTCCCCCCTCGCGGACTAGCCAGTCCAACGGGAAGACTTCCCCAGCCAAACACGTAAGTCGACGAGCGGATCGATGAATCCGCAACGGTCTCGTTTCCCGAAGTCGTTGCTCTTGATCCGTAGTCCGCTTCGCTCAAATTTTCCGATGTGCTGTAGCAGCCGCTCAAGAGTGACGTAACGATTAAGACCAGCGAGACTAGGAATACGTTTTTCATCAAAAAGTTGAACGGGTTTCTTGTAGGAGCGGCTTTACGCCGCGATTACTCTTATCCTTTTTATCGCGGCGTCTCGCCGCGCTACGGTTTGTAATACAAATTTTCAAAAAGACGAATCAATACATAAGTTGCGATTGACCGCACTAGGTTCCCGCAAATCACGCCAAAACATCCTTAATCACATGTCCATGCACATCGGTCAGACGCCGATCAAGGCCGTTGTGATACCATGATAACTGATTATAGTCGAGCCCCAGGATGTGTAAAACCGTTGAATAGAACTCCCAAATCGAAGTCGGATTTACTTCCGCACGCCGCCCAAAATCATCGGTCGCCCCATAACTGGTTCCGCCTTTTACTCCGCCACCCATCATCCAAAGCGTGAACCCATCCGGATTGTGATCGCGACCGACCGTACCGTTTTGTCGTGTTGGCATCCGTCCAAACTCAGTCGTCCAAAGAACGAGCGTGTCCTCCATTAGTCCGCGTTGTTTGAGATCCGTCAACAGGGCCGCCGTGGGCTGATCGAACACCGGCATGTGACGCTGGTAGTCGTCCTTGAGCGTTTTGTGAGCGTCCCAGTTCAACAAACCGTCCACTCCGCTAGCCCGGGAGGCGCAGTACAAATTGACGTAGCGTACGCCCCGTTCCAGCAACCGACGGGAAAGGAGACAGTTGCGGGCATAAGCCGCTTTCAGTTCGTTCTTCGAATCCGTTCCATATAGTTGATGAATGTGCTCAGGCTCGCTTTTGAAATCGCTCACCTCCGGAGCAGACATCTGCATTTTCGCAGCCAGTTCGTAAGCCCCCATTCGGGCTTGCAGTTCCGTTTCTTCAGGACGTAAGGACGCGTGGCGCGTATTTAGATACTTCAGCAAATCCCGTGTACCCCTCTCCTCCGCATCTCCTATCATCTCGGGTTGCTCCAAGTTGCGAATGGGCCGATGAGCCGCCATGGTGATGGCCTGATGCTTGGCGGGCAGGAAACCGTTGCTCCAGTTAGCTTTACCGTTGGGCGGCTCGCCTCTTATATCGGGAATGGCAACATAGGTAGGCAGATTGTCCACCATACTTCCCAGCGCATAGCTGACCCACGCCCCGGCACTCGGAAAACCTTCCGTTGGATGTCCCGTATTTACGAATACACAGCCCGGACCATGGGTATT
>CALDFV010000223.1 GCA_937942145.1 uncultured Opitutaceae bacterium | reverse complement strand
AGAGGGGCCGTTGAAGCCGTATTCAAATAGCTCCCATCGCTTTTCATCTCGGATGTTCTGGTTCCCGACATGAATGGATCCGAGGTCGTTAAGACGCTTAACAAGTCAGAGTTTGGAGCCCAGCTGGAAACGCTCTTTCTTACATCGCTACTCGACAAAGGGGATGCCGATATCACCGAGAAAAAGCTTAAGCTAGAGGGCAAAGAATATCCGGCCCTTGCTAAACCGTTGAGAGCTGACCTGCTCCTTCAGATTGTCACGCGATTGGCGGGTGAGCCCGTTGTTTCAGATCCTGTACGAAAAGGGATCGAGGGATCGATTGAAGCCCAGGAGGAAGAAGCGGTCGAAGCGATTGAAGTGGAAGAAAACGGGTGGGGCAGCTAGTGATAAAGGTCCTGAGTCGGACCCGTAAAAACCAGTCGAAGCGTCGACGGAATAGGCTGTGTTTGCGAAAGCGGCGCTCGTAGACTAGCCCTCGCTGCTGGATCCAGACTTTGTCAAAGTGACCACACACTCAAGGTGCTTGGTTTGCGGAAACAGGTCAAAGGGCTGGACTTCCTCAATCTTGTACCTCCTATCGGTTAGAATTTGGAGATCGCGCATTTGCGTAGCCGGATTGCAAGAGACATAGACGATTTTCTGTGGTCCGAAAGCGATGAGCTGGTTTAGGAATTCCTCGCTGGATCCCTTGCGGGGTGGATCGATGATTACAGAAGAGTCGCTTCCGCTAAAATCGATTTGGCTGAAAATCGATGCCGCATCGCCCAGCACGAATCGGGTGTTTTTGATATCGTTCGCTTTCGCGTTTTCAATAGCGTATTGAACTGAGAATTCAGATACCTCGATTCCCACGGCCTGCTCAAATCGCGAAGCCGCTGAGAGGCAAAACAGACCACTGCCACAATAGGCGTCTACTAAATTGTGGACTCCACTCTCTGAAGCCTTGCGAGCTACATATTGCGTGAAGCTTTCCAGAATGCTGGGATTGTTTTGGAAAAACTCACCGGCAGGGAATGAGAAGACGAGTTCTCCCACCTTTTCGCGGATAATCTCCTTGGGATTCGTGGTTACTCCATCGAGATGTTCTCGGATAAGCAACGTGGCTCCCTTTTTGTAGGGATTTCTTATCTGGTTTTGACGCACTTCCAAACACGCTTTTGCCAGTCGCTCGTTCATTTCGTCGGAAACGAGGGGGCAGCGTTCAATCTCCACGTAACTTGATCGAGACCCTTGCCTCAGAAAACCAATTTGTACGGGGCGGTCCTTCTTTGGTTTAGGGAAATGAGGAGTCAACTTAGACCGGTAGCCATATTGCTTCGGCGAGGGAATGGCCGGGAGCACCTCCGTTTCGATGCGGGCCATGTGCCAGAGAAGCTCTTTTACCTGGCGCGTTTTCCATTCGAGTTGAGCTTCGTAAGCAAAGTGCTGATACTGGCATCCGCCGCATTGACCAAATACCGGACAAGGGGCCTCGATGCGATCAGGAGATGGTTTCAGCACCGACACGAGATCCGCTTCGGAGAAGTTCTTTTCGTTT
This sequence comes from uncultured Opitutaceae bacterium, assembly GCA_937942145.1. Lineage (GTDB taxonomy): Bacteria > Verrucomicrobiota > Verrucomicrobiia > Opitutales > Opitutaceae > Pelagisphaera. The sequence continues at coordinate 1,118 of CALDFV010000223.1, read as the reverse complement.
CGGTAGACTCGAGCTCGGATCCGTTCTCCGGGCAATGCGTATCGAACCATGACGACCCAGTCATTGTGGCGACCCAGCCCTTGGCCCATGTTGGTAAGGGTCTCTATATCCAGCTCGATCTCTTCATGGTAAGAGTATGGGTCAGGCTTGAATCCTCTGGGGATCCGGGAAGCATGCGGTTCGCCTTCGTTCATTGTCCCGAAACGAAGGACGTCTCCTTGGGAGATGGCAAGATTTCTGAAAAGAGAGGACTGAATTGACTTCGGAGGGCAGGCGCTGTTCGAGTGGTTTAAGTAGTCATGAGCATACAAGAAAAGAGGGATCAGATTGTGGAAGAGCTAATGCCGTTCGAAGACCATTTCGAACGCTTTGCTTACATAATAGATAGGGCGAAGGGGCATCCCCCGCTGGCAGACGAGTACAAGATCGACACTTTCCTGATTGAGGGGTGTTTGTCGCAGCTGTGGATCTTTCCGGAGTTTAAGGAGGGAAAATGCTATTTTCACACGGACTCTGACGCTGCGATAACGAAAGGGACAGCGGCATTGCTGTGCGAGCTCTACAGTGGTGAAACGCCTGAGGACATCCTTTCTCTGGAGCCCGATTTTCTAGCTGACGTGGGGATCACGCAACACTTGTCACCTAACCGGCGAAATGGCCTCACCAATGTCAGGAAAAAGATCAAAGCCTACGCGGAGCTTTGCTTGAAAAACCGCTAACCGTCGGACCGAGCCGCCGCGCTACAGCTGGAGCCGAGTCACGATATCGGACACATTGGGTCGCGGTCGCTCTTTTGGCGGCTCCGTTTCGCTTCCGATGTAAATGAATCCGATGATGTCCTCGATTGTTGCTATCCCGAGGTACTCCTTTACTCTATCGTTGTAAGCGAACCACTCGGTGAGCCATTGACTGCGGTAGCCTAGCGCGCTCGAGGCGATCAGAATATTCTGGCAGACAGCTGCTCCGGATAGGATTTGTTCGCAGCGTGGAGCTTTCCGTGATGGCGTGTATGACGACACAATGAGCAGTAGCGGAGCGGTCATGGCCTCTTTTGAATTTGTTTTTTCCAAGCTGGCGGGATCACCTTCATGAAGTTCAGGCAACTTAGCATGCAGTAT
>CALDFV010000222.1 GCA_937942145.1 uncultured Opitutaceae bacterium | reverse complement strand
GAGAAAATGGTGCGCGAGGAGGGATTGGATTGAACCTGGAACGGTTCAAGTCCTCCGGACTAACGCTTCGCGTCATCCCATCTTCGCTTCTTGAGTCGCTTCGTCGAACCCCTTGGGGGGTTGCTCGTCCCTCCTTCGATACGCTTGCGGGCAAATAGCCTTCTTGAGTAAGGGGAATCGGCGGGTGAAAAAATGGTGCGCGAGGAGGGACTCGAACCCCCGACCTACTGGGTGTAAACCAGTTGCTCTAACCAACTGAGCTACCCGCGCATCGTAAAAGGCTGGAAATAAGGATGAATTCAATTGGCCTTGGCAAGGCAAAATTGTACAAAAAACAGTGCGACCTCAGAGGCGGGAACCAGGGGGCGAGACTTATGCAAATCCCCCTTGCATGCCACCATGGGGCTGTCTATGAAGGCGCATTAATTTAAATCAGTATAAGTAATGAGACACACTATCTCCGTTCTCGTAGAAAATAAATTCGGTGTTTTGGCTCGCATTTCGGGTCTGTTTAGCGGCCGTGGCTTCAACATCCATACCTTGAATGTCGCGCCGACGCACGATCCCAAAGTATCGAGAGTCACGGCAGTGGTTCGAGGCGATGATTCGGTGTTGGACCAGATCACTAAGCAGCTCAAAAAGCTGATAAACGTGATAGAAGTTCACGACTTCAAAAAGGGCCAAGCGGTTTCGCGTGAATTGATTCTAGTGAAAATAAAGGTGAGTGCGGAAAATCGATCTGAACTCATCCAGATATGCGAACTGTTTCGGGCAAAGATCATCAGTGTGCAACACGAGGATCTGGTGGCGGAGCTTACGGGAGACGAAGGCAAGATTACCGCATTTCTAAACCTGATCGAGAAGTTCGGAATCATAGAGCTAGGTCGTACCGGAAATCTAGCGATGCACCGCTAAGTTTTCTGGCAGCCGCTCTGCTCGAATTTCCTTCAAATCGATTCCCTCAGCCATGATACAGCCAGCCGAAGAGTTTGTTGTGGCGACTCGCAAAAGCCCCCTAGCTCTTAAGCAGGCGGAAATGGCAGTGGCCTGCTTTGAGCGAGCGATCCCTGGATCGGTCTACCGCGTTGAAAAAATGGTGACGACAGGGGACAGACAGCGCGAATGGTCTTTGGAAAAGGAAGGTGGAAAAGGGCTGTTCACGAAAGAGCTGGAAGATGCGCTACTCGAGAATCGAGCTGATTTTGCGGTTCACAGTGCGAAAGACCTGCCGTCCGAGATGCCGAAAGGACTGTCTATTGCGGGTTTTCTACCGCGAGAGAGCCCGGAAGACGTGCTCGTGTTGAAGAAGGGAATAGAAATACCAAAGGTGATTGCAACCGGAAGTCCGCGTCGGCGGATCCAATTGAGATTCCTGTATCCGAATGCTGAATTCATTGAAATTCGCGGAAACGTGGATACGCGACTGAATAAAATAGCGGAAGGCTATGCTGATGCAACAGTACTGGCAGCAGCGGGTCTCAAGAGACTGGGAATCGCAGGATGGGAAGGAACAGAGTTCGTTAAGCTTGGCTTGGACGATTGTGTTCCCGCAGTCGGGCAAGCGGCAGTAGCCATTCAATGCCGTACGAACGATGTGCCGGAGTTCGAAGGCGCTCTTGACGCATCTACGAGCATTGCAGTGCGGCTAGAAAGGGCTTTTATGGAACAGCTGGGAGGGGGGTGCCAGGTTGCGTTCGCAGTAAACTACTCCGACGGAAAACTGCGAATCTATCACAAGGATTGTGGTAGGGTATCAAGATCGATTCCCGTCGAGTACGCGAAGGAAAAACCGACTGAAATAGCAGATCAGCTAATTCAGCAGCTCGAATTAGGTCATGCCTAAGGGGTCAGTCTTTCTGGTTGGCGCCGGTCCCGGCAATCCTGGCTTGATAACCGTAAGAGCAAAGGAGCTCATTGAGACCTGCGACACGCTCATTTACGACTCGCTTGTGCATCCAGCGGTACTGGCCTTGCAAAAGGAGAAATGCGAACAGATTTTTGTGGGCAAAAAATCGGGCTGTCATTCAGTTCCCCAAGCTGAGATCCAATCGTTGATTGTTGCAAAGGCGAGGGAGGGGAAGCGTGTGGTGCGGCTCAAAGGAGGTGATCCGTTTATTTTCGGTCGTGGTAGCGAGGAAGCTTTGTTTTTGCGAAAAAAGGGGATCGATTTCGAGATTGTTCCGGGGATAACCGCTGCCATTGGGGCGGGAGCCTTTAGTGGAACTCCTCTGACACAGCGAAACTCGAGTTCGACCCTTGTGATTGTGACGGGTCACGAGGACCCGGAAAAACCGGAGATCTCGGTGGACTGGGCCAATATTCCTCGGGTGAACAGCACGGTCTGTGTTTACATGGGAGTTTCCAGATTGGAGCCAATTGTAGCCAGTCTGATGGATGCTGGATTCGAGAGTGATACGCCTGTTGCCTGTGTTGAGTGGGCGACGTTGGGCTGTCAGCGTGTGTGTCGGGGGAATTTGGGTACAATTTGTGGTGATGCCAAAGAGTTTAAATTGAAATCACCTGCCGTCATAATTATAGGAGAGAATGCTGGAATGGGAGACGAAATATCATGGTTTGAGTCAAAGCCTCTGCAGGGACGACGCTTCGTTGTGACGCGAAGTCAGGGACAGGCGAGTGAGTTGAGTGAAAAACTGGAGAAACTGGGAGCGGAGGTGATCGGCCTGCCTTTGATTTCCATTTCCAGAAACGTAAATGAGCAGACTCGAGACGACGTGTTTGCTGAACTTGCCAGCTATGACTGGATTGTTTTCTCGAGCCCCAATGGCGTGCGGTATTTTTTCGATACGTTCTTCGAAAAATTCGACGACATACGGTCCTTAGGCTTTATTCGTATAGCAGCCGTTGGTAAGTCAACGGCCAAGGAAATCAGCAAGTTCTACGTAGCCACGGATCTGATACCAGAGGAGGCGAATGCAGAGAGCCTGGCAGACGCTCTCGTGGCGACGGAAAGTTTGGATAGCGCGAAAGTGCTATTGGTTACGGGGAATTTGGGTAGAGATGTCCTATTGAAGAAGTTGGAAGAGGCGAGGGCGATCGTTGATCGATTTGAAGTCTATCGTACGGATCCAACGGATCTCTCCAGCGATCCAGCTGCGAAAGCGTTCAGAGAGCAAGGAGCCGACGCCATACTTTTCACGAGTTCATCGGGCGTGAAATCTTTTGTGGATCAAGCGAAAGACTTGGTTTTAAGCTCCGATGCGATTCGACCCAAGACTGTGAGTATTGGCCCCATCACGAGCGCTAGTATGGAGCGGCTTGGAGTGCCTAGAAATTTCCAGGCGAAGGAAGCCAGCCTTGATAGTCTGGTTGAGGAACTTGTACGGAACTTCGGGAAGGAATCGAATTGAACATGAAAGTACCCTTTATTGACCTGAATCGGGCTCACGATCCGATCAAAGCGGAGCTCTTGGAGGCATTTGCGAGCACTATTGAGCATGGGGGGTTCTGTCTCGGGAAGGATGTCGCGCGATTCGAATTGGAATTCGCTAAAGCCCAAGGGGTTTCCCGCTGTGTGGGTCTAGGCAGTGGGACCGAAGCGCTGCATTTGATCGCTTGCGCCATGGGTATCGGTCGAGGAGATGAGGTTATTGTTCCCGCGTTTACCTTTATCGCATCGGCATGGTTCGCCCAATATGTTGGAGCCCGACCCGTTTTTGTGGATATCGATCCCGAGTCGTATACATTGGATCCAAGTCGTATTGAGGCTGCTATTACGGACAAAACTAGGGCGATTGTTGTGACGCATTTGTTTGGTCAATCGGCTGACATGGATCCCATATTGGAGATCGCTCGTTCAAAAGGAATCAAGGTAGTCGAGGACGCAGCCCAAGCTCATTTGGCAACTTATCGAGGAAGACCCGTAGGGGAGATTGGCGATGCGGGAGCGTTTTCTTTTTATCCGACCAAAAATCTCGGTGGATTGGGCGAAGGGGGATGTGTGACGTCAGGTGACTCCGCATTACTCGACCAAATCGAAGTGTTGAGAGCCCACGGTTCTAAAGAACGCTATCTGAATCACTTCGTTGGATACAATAACCGGATGGAAGGGTTGCAGGCGGCGTCCCTAAACGTTAAGCTCCCGAGTTTGGCGGAGAAAACGAAGCGGCGGCAGCTGATTGCGAGTCGTTACGGAAAGGAAATCAACCACCCCCGAATCAAGCTTCCGGCCGTTGTTGAGTGGGGGGAGTCGGTGTATCACATGTTCACAATTCAGCACCCGGAGCGTGACCAGTTGAAGACCTACCTAGCAGATAATGGAATTGGAACCGATATCGTGTACCCCTATCCGTTGCATCTGCAGCCCTGTTTTTCCTATTTAGGTTACAAAGAAGGAGATTTTCCTATTTCGGAGAATCTGGCTCGCAATTGTCTGAGTCTGCCAATCGTCCCTGAATTAAGGGATGGGGAAGTTGATTATGTGATCGAGAAGATTAACCAATTTGTCGGGTGAGCGGATGGTAGGAGGTGTAAAAATCAAAGTTTGCGGTTTGACGCGGCTAAGTGATGCCAAGGGCGCGGCTGCAATGGGAGCGGACTTCCTTGGGTTTATTTTCTATCCTAAGTCGCCTCGATTTCTCGCTTTGAATGAGTACCAAACGTTTCAATCAGAATTGCCGGATTTGCCAAAAGTGGCGGTTACGGTTTTACCTGATTCGGACCAGCTCAATGCTCTCCTGCAGGCAGGATTCGATTACTATCAGATCCACTTTCCATTAACAGGGCCTTATCGGCAGCGGGTCGAGGAGTGGTCAAAGCGAGTGACTCCGGAAAAGCTTTGGTTAGCTCAAAAGGTGGGTCCAGAGGAAGAATTTGACGAAAACCTTCTCCCTTACGCGAATACCTTTCTTTGGGATACCTACCAGAAGGGTGCTTTCGGCGGAACAGGCAAAGTGGGCGATTGGGAAGGTTTCGAACAAGTGTCGAGAAAGTCCCCCGATAAGAATTGGGTTCTGGCGGGTGGTTTGAATCCGGGCAATGTCCGCGAAGCCATTGAGAAAACCGGAACGAAACAGGTCGATTTGAACAGTGGGGTTGAGAAATCTCCCGGGGTGAAGGATCTAAATAAGTTGGAACAGGTCAGAACGGTGCTGCAAAACACATGATTTTTGTTTCGCCATAGCCGTAAAACGGGCTAAAGTAATGGGTAAAGTAGCCTCTTTTCTTATGACCTCCCGATCACTTCTGTTTTTCACTACTTTAGGATTAAGTCTCGCTGTCAGCCCTTTGGGTGTAGCTGATGAAGCTGCCAAGCCAAGAATTGGGGAGATACAAGAGGCCAATGCTGAAAAGAAGGCGGAGCCGGCTTCGATCGACAAGGTGAAGATTAGCCGGACGACCATTTTCGACGAAACGGAGATCAAGAAGCTCTATAAAGAGTCCAAAGCTCAAAACGAGAAGATGAATGAGGGGCTGCCCGCTCATCTAAACTCGGAAGAGATGGAATTGGTAACACTGAAGACATTAAATGTCGGCGGGGATGATATCAAGCTGCAGAGAGAACTTATGGAAGTCTTAGATCCTAAACCAAGACGCCGGCTCGAAAGAATCGCTGATCTTGATCCTGATGCGGCCCACGAAATGATGGTGACGATGAGGAATGACCAAGAGTTCATGTCGGGCCAGTATGACCGGCCCGTTTCCGCGGGAGATCCTGGACGTTCGGCGAATTTCAATGCCGGACAGATTGCAGGAGCCTTTGATAAGCTGATTAGCTCGCTTCAGAGCTCCAGAGCCAAAAGGGAGAAGCAGCAGAAGGAACTAGAGGCGCTGCAAAACCAGAAATAGGTTCGAAATAGCGTACAAGGCAAAGAGCAGGTTATATTCTACCTGCTTTTTTTGTTTCAGCCGAACCAGTTGAGCTGCCTTTAAAACGGAAGCTTTCCTTTAAAGCCGCCCAGCCCACTACCCAGGTCGCCACCGGCCATTTGAGAGGGGTCCATGCCTTGAGCTTTCATTTGCTTCATCATTTTCTTCATTTTTCCGCCCCCGTTAAGCTTTTTCATCATCTTCTTCATCTGCATGTGCTGCTTGATGAGCTGATTGACCTGGCTGATTTTGACTCCGGAACCTTTGGCGATACGATTGCGGCGGCTTGCGTTGAGGACATTAGGCGAGCGACGTTCTTGTAGCGTCATGGAGAGAATGATCGCTTCGGACTGCTTCATCTGATTTTCCGCTTTGTCGTCCATTTTCATTCCGCTCATACCTGGCATCATTCCCATAATTGACTGCATTGAGCCCAGTTTTTTGACTTGGCTGAACTGGTTGAGCATATCTTCGAAATTAAAATCGGCAGCCATCATGCGGCCGGCCATTCTCTCCGCCTCTTTCTCGTCGATCGATTCTTGGGCCTTTTCGACGAGCGAAACCACGTCGCCCATCCCGAGAATCCGTGAAGCCATCCGGTCGGGATGGAAAAGATCGAAGTCCTCCAGCTTCTCACCGGTACCTGCAAATTTGATCGGAACGTTGGTGATTTGCTTCATCGAGAGAGCCGCGCCACCTCGGGCGTCTCCATCGAGTTTTGTCATGGCGATCCCCGTTAGCTCGACGGCTTCGTGGAAAGACTTGGCCACATTAACTGCTTCCTGACCGATCGCTCCATCCGCGACCAGAATGACTTCGTCGGGTTGAATGCGTCGTTTGAGTTCCTTGATTTCCTCGATCAGTGGCGCGTCAATTTGGAGCCGTCCTGCGGTATCGAAAATGATCAGGTCACGTCCTTCAATTTGGCTCTGCTTTAGCGCGTTTTCGCCAATCAGAGGAACGTCGGGCGATGATCTATCTGAAAATACAGGAACGCCAATCTGTTCACCGACGGATTCAAGCTGGTCGATCGCAGCGGGACGATAGATGTCGCAGGCGACTAAAAGAGGATTGTAACCCTCTTTTTTGAGAAACTTCGCGATCTTGGCCGAGGTGGTTGTCTTTCCCCCTCCTTGCAGACCCACCATCATTATTTTGAGGGGCCGATTGGTTGACAGCTCCGTTTCACCCTCACCTAAGAGTCTAACCAGCTCGTCGTTGATGATCTTGATGATCTGTTGGCCCGGAGTAACCGACTTCAGGACCTCTTGTCCGACGCACTTTTCCTTAACGGTTTCAATAAACTCCCGCGCGACTTTGAAGTGGACGTCGGCGGAAAGGAGGGCGGCGCGCACCTCCTTCAGGGCTTCGGACATATTTTCCTCGCTCAGTTTCGCCGTACCGCGAAGTTGGCGCATGGCGTGAGACAGTTTGTCGGTTAGGCTTTCAAACATGGATGGTGAGATTGGTAAGATTGTTTCAAGGCGTAAAGCTTTCGATGGGCGTGATTCGATTTACGGCTGGATATTATGTCAGGAGCGTGCATTTTCTCGGCCATCATGAACGAGGTATTAAAGCTTCTTACTGAAGGAGAGCGTCTGAACGAGAGCCAGATGGCTGAAATTCTTGGCATGTCCGAAGACCTTGTGAAGGAACAGCTATCAACATTGAAGGAAAAAGGCGTTTTACTGGGCTGGATCCCGGTGTTGAATCCAGAGGCAGATGCGGAGATGACCGTTCGTGGGGTGATTGAAGTGAAAATTACCCCAGAGAGAGAGGGCGGGTTCAATCGTTTGGCTCAAAGAATAGCTCGATTTGATGAAGTGGAATCCTGTTATCTAATGTCTGGATCCTATGATCTTCTCGTAGTCGTGCGACAATCTACGCTTCACAAGGTGGCCTCGTTTGTTTCGGAACGACTATCGACGATTGAAGGGATTGTTTCAACGGCGACGCACTTCATGTTGAGAGCGTACAAAGAGCAAGGCTTCCTGATCGAGCAGCCCAAGGAGGACAAGGAACGCTTGGATGTTTCGCCGTAGAACCGTTGCTAGCCAGAAGAACTTTGGATGAGCCAATGGGGTTCCGATCCATGGTGTCGCCCTTGACCTAGCGTAAACTCAATTTATTCGTGGAAAACTCAGAAAACCGTTTTGTTGCCGATCATGTCATCGGACTTCCTCGTTCGGGTATCCGAGACTTCTTTGAGCTTGTCGCCGGAATGGAAGACGTCATTTCCCTTGGAATTGGCGAGCCTGACTTTACGACACCTTGGCATATCAGAGAGGCTGCGATTTACTCGATTGAAAAGGGCCGTACTTTTTATACGTCAAATCTCGGGACGCTCGAGTTGCGTCGGGCAATTTCGGATTACATAGATAAGTATTTTAATATTAAATACGATCCGAAGAGCGAAGTTATTGTCACCGTTGGTGTTTCTGAAGCGATGGATATCGCGTTGCGAGCCATCCTTAATCCGGGAGACAAGGTGCTCTACCAGGACCCCTGCTTTGTTTCTTATCATCCGACGGTAATGCTGGCCCATGGGATTGGTATTCCGATCAAGACGGACGCGGAGTCCGCCTTTACGATAAAGGCAGCGGAGGTGAAAAAATCGTGGGTGCCTGGATGCAAAGCCCTCATCATTAACTTGCCTTGCAATCCGACGGGTGGTGTTGCTGAGCGGGACGAACTCGAAGAGATCGCCCGATTTGCGGTGGAGAAAGACCTTGTTGTAATCAGCGATGAGATTTATGCGGAACTCACCTACGACGGTGAGCATGTAAGCATAGTGAATTTTCCGGGGATGAAGGAGCGAACGATTTTCCTTCACGGTTGCTCCAAGGCCTGGGCGATGACCGGGTGGCGCCTGGGTTATGCTTGCGCTCCTGCGGTGTTGATTGAAGCAATGATGAAGGTGCATCAGTACTCGATGATGTGCGCGTCGATAATCGCCCAAGATGCGGCGGTAGAGGCGTTGCGAAATGGGTACGACGGTGTTCAAAAAATGAAGCAACAATATCGTCGTCGTCGAGATTTGGTTGTTCGTAGATTCAATGAGATGGGGCTTACTTGTCATTTGCCTCAAGCGACGTTTTACGCTTTCCCAAACATCGAATCGACGGGGCTTTCATCAGTCGAATTCGCCAAGCAGCTTTTGGAAAAAGAGAAAGTGGCCATGGTTCCGGGAAGCGCGTTCGGCGAATTTGGGGAAGGATTTGCGCGTTGCAGTTTTGCAACAGGCTATGATGACCTATTGGAAGCGTGCAACCGAATCGAGCGCTTCGTCGCGTCTTTAGGTGTTGAGAGCGCGGTTGCAGCGAGCGATTCGATCTAGAAAATTTAACAAGGGTAGCAACTAGTAGAATTCTCTACTCGCTGCTTTGTATACATAGAATATCTATTATGTCATCACACTTTACTGTCGCGATCGTCGGACGTCCGAATGTTGGTAAAAGCCGGCTTTTCAACCGGATGATTGGAAAACGTGTATCCATTGTCCACGATATGCCGGGAGTGACCCGAGATATTTTGACCTTCGATATTGATGAAGACGGCTATTCGTTGATGGATACAGGGGGGATGGGTCTGGTTCCGGGGATGAGCGATACACCTGAGCGGCTGGTTGATGCGGTTGAAGGCCAGATCGCATTTTCGATCGATACGGCGGACTACGTTTTGATGGTTGTGGACGGCCGAGAGGGTCTGGTTCCTCTGGACTTGGAAATGGCGGAAATCCTGCGCCGGAATAAAAAACCGGTAGGACTGGTCGTCAATAAAGTCGATAAGGCAGACACAGAGATCGAGATAAACGAGTTCTTCTCGCTTGGCCTTGGCAAACCGTACCTCGTTTCGGCTGAGCATGACAGGGGGATCTCGAGCTTACGTTCTCTTATATTAGCGAAACGTGATGAAATCGCGGGACCTCCCGAACCCAAAGTGGACGATGGCCGGAAAGAGATTCGAGTTTGTTTTATTGGTCGCCCAAATGTAGGAAAGTCCTCCTTGAGCAATTGTCTCGTCAAGTCAGACCGGTTCATCGTTAGTGACATTCCTGGTACGACTCGAGATTCCATTGAAACGCCTTTCACCTGGAGGTCTAAGCGTGGTGAAGACTGGCATTTTATTCTGACCGACACCGCAGGAATTCGAAAGAAAACCAAGCTCAGCTCATCGGTGGAATATTTCTCACGAGTTCGTTCTCTTGATGCGATTCGAGATGTGGACGTTGTATTTATGGTGCTCGATGCGAAGGAAGGTCCGACCCATCAAGACAAAGCGATTGCGGGCGAGGCATCTAAGCTTAACAAGCCGATCGTTATTGTGGTCAACAAATGGGATTTGGCTTTAGAGGCCTGGGAGAAGGGCGAAATAGACGGGTTTGAAACCGAGAGTGAATTTAGAAAGGCTTTCGAGAAAGGGCTTCGTAGGGAGATTTTCTTTACACCGGGTTCCCCCATAAGGTTTGTATCGGCTCTGGAAAACATCGACATTGAAAAGATGCTTTACGATGCCCGCCAGATGGACAAGCGCATGGAAAAAAAGATTTCCACGGGCAGATTGAATAACATGCTTTATAAAATTGCGGATCGTATGCCGGCACCAAAAGTCGACGGTCGTCGCTTTCGTATATATTATGCAGTACACATCGCGAATCGCCCTTATCGGATAAAGGTGTTTTGCAACCAGGCCAAAAAGTTAAACGATTCCTACAAGCGCTACATGCAAGCGGCGGTAGTTGATGCGTTCAAACTTGAGGGTTGTCCTGTAGTATTTGATCTCGTGAACAAGAAGAATCCGTATGTGAAAACGGATTAAGTGGATTTCACTTATAGATTGAAGAGTTGTTTTGGATTAGGGTCGGGTTGAATAAAAGCATGAGGCAAAAGCTAATATTCATGGGATCGGATTCAATAGCGCTGCCTGCGTTGAACGCGATTTTGGACGGGAGTTGTGGAAGCATTGATCTGTCAGCAGTGTACACCCAACCTGATAAACCTAGAGGGAGAGGAAAACGGATAGAGGCTAATGCCATCAAATTGTGGGCACGGGAGAATGGTGTCCCGGTTTTTCAACCAAATCGTGTGGATCAATCGGTGAGGCATGAAATCGAAGCGATCAACGCAGATGCGATCCTTGTTATGGCTTATGGTCACTTATTGTCCCAAGCATTGATTGATACACCTCCTTTGGGGATTTGGAATCTGCATACTTCGATACTTCCTAGATATCGTGGAGCTTCTCCCATTCAATCCGCTATTGCTTCTGGTGACCTAGAAACGGGGGTAAGTTTCATGAAAGTCGTCAAAGAAATGGATGCAGGGCCCGTTCTTGATGTAGAAAAAGTGAATATCGAACGTTTGGATACGGCCTTGACTTTGGAAACCAAACTTTCCCGAGCCTGCCTGCCTTTGTTGGAAAGGTGTTTGCCCCTCGTTTTTTCGGACGGCGCGATGCCAAATCCACAGGACGAAAACAGGGTCTCCTATGTGCGAAAGTTGACTAAGGCAGATGGAGGACTCGATTTTAGACGCCCTGCGGAGGAAGTTGCCAAGAGAGTTAATGCTCTGTTTCCCTGGCCAGGAACTCGATTCAGATATGGCGACTCGGTTATAAAAGTTGGCTTAGCCGACTACGGTACACTAGAACTTGAGGGTGCAGCGGGACAGGTGATCAGTTTGGAGGCGGAAGGATTGGCAGTGGCCTGCGGGACAGGCGTATTGTACCTCAAACAATTACAGCGACCTGGTGGGAAAATGCTCGACGCGGCCAGTTTTGTTCGAGGTTTTGAGCTGCCTGTGGGGACCGTTCTGGAATCCGTGGAAATGGCAAGTTTGGTGTCGAAGCAGCATTTTTGAAGGTAGCTTAACAATTGTTTCCCATTCAGACAGGGGTTGATGCTTGTTTTCCGGACTCATTTTTTCCACCATTTCGAAATGGGCGGAATTGTTAATGGCAAACTAGCACGAACCGTCTGGGCTGGATTCCTAAGTCTGCTTTTTGGACAGGTCTCTGTTTTCGCCCAGACCAGTAATTTGGCGTACCAAGTGGCTAACTTGGTTGAAGATATTCGGATTCTAGAGGAATCGATTAGATCGATGCGAGTCGAGGTTGATAATATACGCAGAGAGAACAATCAACTGCGGCAGCAAGTCGGTTCTTACGAGACGCGTATAGACAGCAGCATGGGCCAGCTCGCGACGGTTGGGCAGTTGAATCAAGCCATTGCCAAGGCGGTTGCCTCATTGGAATTGCGGGACGAAAAGATGAAAAGCGAGATCGTTTTACAGGTAACCGAACAGATAACGAGCTTCGCGGATAGCGTTAAAAAGAGCATCGGTGGGTTACCTCCTCCACCGGTTAAACCGGATCCGGATGTTTTGACTTCGTTTCACGACAATTTCCCCAAGACAGGAACAACCTATACGGTGCGTAGCGGGGACACGATTTCCGGGATCGCCACCAAATTTGGCTCGACGAGGGATTGGATCCAAAATGCCAATGAGATTTCCCACCCCAAATACTTGCAGGTTGGTCGAACGCTGTTCATACCCCACCAGTAAATTTTCTTTAGCTTATGGCGAAACCCAAATCTAGACTCGGTAAAGGCCTTGCGGGCCTCATCTCCGGAGGGTCCGGAAACTCCGGTTCCGCGGCAAAAAAAACGGTCGCGAAGAAGGCCGCAACTGCGGCTGCGAAATCCTCAGCAGGTAACACGGAGGCCAAGCCGGCTACGAAAAAAGGGTTTGCCGTGGAGGGAGCCAGCCCTGACTACCTGGAGTTGCCGATAGGGAAAATCGAGCCTAATCCCTATCAGCCACGAAAAGAGTTCGAAAAGAGCCAGTTGGTAGATCTCGCGGAGAGCATTCAGAGTGAAGGTTTGATCCAACCGATTGTGGTCCGGGAGGTAAATGGATCTTATCAACTGATCGCTGGCGAGCGTCGTTGGAGGGCGTTTCAGCTTCTGAAGCTCAAGTCAATTCCGGCTAGGATTCTGGAAGCGGGGGATTCGTCCGCCGCTTCGATGGCCTTGATCGAGAATTTGCAGCGCGAGAATCTGAATCCCATTGAAGAGGCTATGGGCTTTGCGAGTTTGGTCCGGGATTTTGACTTAACTCAAGAGCAGGTCGCAGAGCGTGTCGGAAGAGGGCGGGCAACGATTGCGAATTCGCTTCGTTTGCTCTCTTTACCGGAAGAGGTTCGCGGGTATCTTTCGTCTCAGATGCTATCAACCGGCCATGCAAAGGTGCTTCTAGGCCTCGAAAGCAAGCAGGAGCAATCGCTGCTAGCCCGGAGAATCATTGAAGAGGGCGTTAGTGTCCGTGGTTCGGAAGATCTCGTGCAATCGATTCGCAAATCGAGTAAATTCAAGTCAAGCCCGACGCGGGACATTCCCGAAGTAGAGTTGGCCGCGGTTGAAGATATCGAAAAGCGCTTGATGTCCTATCTGAGTTCTAAGGTCGCTTTAAAGCATCACCCGAAGAAGGGCAAAATCGTGATCGAATACACGGGGAATGACGACCTGCAGCGAATTCTCGAGAGAATCGGGCTCGAGGAATAATTTCGAATTCTCCGCGAACCTCGGTCTCATCCGATGATTGCCTCAACTTTTTTTAGAGAGCTGCCAAGCTGCTTGGGCGGAATAAGAGAGTCATGGTGGGTCACGTTTATTGGGCGCTTTTCGATGGGGATCCCATCTGATTAAATTGATTTAGGCCGTAACCGCTTCGAGCTAGTTTAAGTCTTTTATTTTATGCCGCCTGAAAGAAAATTGAGTGTTGATCCCGCTGGTTTCCAAACAACTCGGTGCGGAGTTCGCTGGTTGAAGGCAGTTCTGGTTTTTGGTTCTGCTTTTCTGAGCTTTGATTTGTTCGCTGCGGAGAGAAGAGCCCGTGTACTTGTGGATTCCTTTGCCGAAGAGAATTACCTCAAGTCGAAAGAGACGGATGAAGGGCTTGTCCCGGAGACGTATCACCTTGTTCAGGGTAAAAAGATTGGTGGGTACATTAGTGACAAGTCATTGAACGACGTCCCCTTCATCGAAGTGGCTGAGAATTTGGCGGAGCAGCTCAGGTCTAGAGACTACTACCCGGCACAGGCTAAGGAAGAGGGTGACCTTCTAATAATCGTGAATTGGGGAGTGACCCAGATACAAGCTGACTTTGACGAGCTTTTTCCGACCGACGTCGAGGAAGAGACGGGTGAAGAAGGCGAAGCATCCGACTCCTTTCTCGATGGGGCACCCGGTTCTGTCCTTGAAGAGGGAGGGTATACTTACAGTGAGCAAAGTAATGCGGCACTTATTGGATTTGATCGAGCCTTGAGGAGAAAAGACTTGGGAACTCAGGACCAATTTGAACTGCAGGAAATGCTTCAGAATGAGCGGTATTTTATGATTCTGTCCGCATTCGATTGGCAGTTGCTGCGCAAAACAGGAGAAAAGAAGCTGCTTTGGACCACGAGGTTCAGCCTGGATGCGGTGAAGCAAGGCTTTGATGAAGCGCACTTTGCTTTGAGTCGGGGCGCGGCAAACTACTTTGGGACGAATTTAGATGGCGACCTAGGCAAAGTGAATACGCATGTCGGACCCGGTGAGGTTAAGACGGGCGAGTTGAAAGTGATTGAGACGGTTGACGAATAGCAAGTAACGTTGTCGGGCTATCTCTCGAGTGGCAAAGGAAGGGATGTGTTTTGAAACGCTCTACCAGTGGATGGGACTATAAAAAACCCGCCCTTCAAAAAAAGAGCGGGTAGAAAATTGTATCGTTAGCTTTTCAGATTTAAAAGCCGTCGCGCTGCTGGCGTCGATCTCCCCTTCGGGATCCCTTTCCACCGCCACCACCGCCGCGATAGCCTCCGCCACCACCGCCGCCGTAGCCTCCGCCACCACCGCCGCCGTAGCCTCCGCCACCACCGTCGCCGTAGCCGCCGCCACCGCCGCCGCCGCGATAGCCTCCGCCCCCACCACCGCCGCCACGTGGACGTTCGGGTCTAGGGGTTGCTTCGCGAACTCGGAGTTCGCGACCTAATAGTTCACTTCCGTTTAGCGATTCGATCGCGGTATTCGCTTCGTCCGATTCCGTCATGGTTACAAATGCGAACCCACGCGGTCTTCCGGTTTCGCGATCCATGATCATTTTTACAGATTCGACTGTACCGAAGGTCGCGAACGCTCCACGTACATCATCTTCCGATGCGTCGAATGACAGATTGCCTACATATATATCCATTTTTGAGAAAGCGCCTTTTCTAAATATGCAGAGCAGACAGCTGGCGCCTCCATCATTACTGCTTGAAAACGCGCCATTTCAAGCGGTTCCCCAACTAATTAAGGCAACTATTGATAGATGTCGCCGTGACTAATGCAAGGCGTAATCCCGCTAAGTTCAGAGTAGATTTGGTGTACTGGGAACGGATTTGTCCTGTAGCCCAATTGCCTCATAGCCTTTACCCGTGATAATTCTTCCTTGTGGAGTTCTTTGCAGAAACCCATTCTGGATTAGATAGGGTTCATGAACTTCTTCCAAGGTGTCTCGTTCCTCCCCCACAGCGACGGCAATGGTGCTCAATCCAACGGGACCACCTTTGTAGGTCTTGGCAATCGCAGATAGGATCCGCTTGTCCATTTCGTCCAAGCCATGTCGATCTATCTCGAGCAATTCGAGCGCTTTGCGAGCGATGTCCCGGGTAATCACCCCGTCACCTTTTTCTTCTGCGTAGTCTCGAACAAAATACACAAGGTTATTGGCGATTCGTGGCGTCCCTCTTGAGCGGCTCGCGATTTCGGCACTCCCTTCACCCTCTACGGCGATATTTAGGAGATCGCAGCTTCGGTTCACGATACTCAATAGCTGGTCCGTATTGTAGTAGTCGAGTCGCGTTTGGAGAGTGAAGCGACTACGAAGTGGGGCTGTGAGGAGACCGCTGCGCGTGGTAGCCCCTACCAACGTGAACTTAGGTATGTTAAGCCTCACGGATCGGGCGTTTGGGCCTTGGTCGATCATGATGTCGATTCGGTAGTCCTCCATCGCTGAATACAGGTACTCCTCGACGGTTTTTGGTAGTCTATGAATCTCATCGATGAAGAGGATGTCGCCCTCCTGCAAATTGGTAAGCATTCCCGCGAGATCGCTGGCCTTTTCAATTACGGGACCTGAGGTAACCCTTACATTGGTCCCCATTTCAGCGCCAAGGATAAATGATAGACTGGTTTTGCCGAGACCTGGAGGGCCGCTGAGCAATACGTGATTTAATGGCTCGTTGCGTTTTCGAGCGGCGCCTGACATGATTTTGAGACGCTCGATTGTTTTGGACTGGCCGACGAAGTCTTTGAAGGAGTGGGGCCGAAGCACGGACTCGGTTTGACTATTTAGCGGAGTTTCGAGCGCGTTTGCGTAGAAGTCAGTTCCAGTGTGTGTGGGTTCGCTCATCGGGTAGATGTCATTCGAAGGCTCTATTTTGGAAAGTAAGATCGAGCTTGGGGATTAGAGCAAGTGCAAGAAAAGGAAAACCCCGCTCCTCAAGTTGAAGAGCGGGGTTCGAATTTTTCGGGCTATTCTGAAGGCGTTTTTCTTCGTTCACCCTGTGGCCGCCTGCGTCGTCTTTGGCGGTTACCGCCCTGCCGATTGCCTTCGCTATTCTCGCCTTCGCCGCGAGGGCGCCGGTTTCGACGTGGACGACGACCTTCTTGCCCTCCGCCGGAACCTTCCCTTTGCGGGCCGTCGCCTCTACGGCGGTTTTGTCCACCGCGACGTTTTTGGTTGGGTTTGCGATTATTCGGGCGGCCTTTTCGCCGCTCTTGCGGCTGATCCGGCTCGCTAGCAAAAAGAGATTTCAGCCAGGCAAAGAAACCCCTTTTCTCGTTAGGAACGGGAGCATCTGATATCCGATCTTTGGAGGGAACCCGCTTTTTAGGAGCGCCTCGCTTGCCGTCCTTGGATGGGCTGAACTCCTCGATCTGGCGTGAGCCGGTCCGTTTGGACTCATCTACTTCAGCAAATCGCCTGGGTCGGCTGGATTCCTGATTTTCATCGGAATCCTCTGCATCTGCGGGATAGGCCTCAATTTCAGACATTGGAGAAGCGGCTTCCTCTTCGGATGAGTCACCGTCCTCCGCTGGGTCGCTTCTCCGCTCGGACCGTTCGCGTCGCTCAGGTCGTTCGCGTCGTTGGCGTTCAGGCGGACGGTCGTTCTCGACCAAAGCCTCTGGAGCTGTCGATCTGGTAGGGAGATCGTCGATTTCGATGATATCGTCATCGTCGTAAGCTCCGCGGATTTGATCTAAGGTTTTGGCGGCCGACGATGTTTGGGCGCCTGGCCGGCGTTTGCGAGTTCCATACAGGATGGTTGCTTTTTTGGGGGATGACTGGGAAGGCTTGTCGCTTTTTGACGATTCAGTGGAATTGCTTGTAACTCCCTGATGCTTAGTGTCTAGCGTTTCGCCTTCTTCGTTTTTATCGTTTGTTTCTTCGTTTTCGGACATTTTTGTATTATTTACTTCGATCGGAATTCTAGCGTCGATCGAGCTTAGGTGTTTCCTAATTTCAGCGGCGTATCCCTGCGTTGTGAAGGGTCATTCGTTTTCGCCGCGAAAGAGGGGTACTTTACGAATATAGCGGATTATTCAATCTTTATTCCTTCGAGATTGAGTAAGTTCGTCTGGAGCCAAAGGATCGTTTCAGCGCTTTGGGTTGAAATTGCGGCTTAGATCTTTGGGCTATTGGCTTGCCTGATGGGGCAATGGAAGCTAGCGGTCACTCCATGGACAAGCTCACGCAAATATTTGAAATGCAGGAAGAACTGAACTCACGAATAGGGGTGAATCTCAGGGACATCGACGACGAAGAAAAGACCAAGTGGATTTTGAATTACACACGGGCGATGCAGCAGGAACTTGCGGAATTGACGGACTCTGTGCCTTGGAAATGGTGGGCGAAGTACCAGGAATTCGACCATCAAAACGCGAAGGTGGAAGTGGTTGATCTATTTCACTTTCTGGTATCCCTCGCCCAAACTTTGGGAATGACGGCGGATGATGTATTCAATGCCTATATCGCCAAGAACAAGGTGAATCACGAGCGCCAGGATTCAGGGTATACGGAGAAAAACGAAGCGGATTCACGCCATATCTAGTTGGTTTCAGTGGTTTCTGGATTCCTCAACTCGAAGTGTTTTCGAACCTGAAAGAAATTCTCGAATCTAAAGCCCCATGATCCATAGCTTTCGATCACTAGCCTTTTGTTTAGCCTCGGTATTTCTTCTGCAGGCTTTGAGAGGTCAAGAGGATCAAATTCCGCTATCAAACAATATCTCGAGTGAGCTTTCCCGTATTGGGGATGTGTTCTGGAAAGCTAAAAGTGCCGAGAGAGCTTTGGAGGCGGGTCTCTACGAGCTGGCTTCTGAATATGCACGGACCGCCTTGCAGGACGAGAGAATCACCGACCGAAATTTGCGTAATAAGCTTCGGTTGATTAGAGTTGATGCCATGCTGGCAACAGACCGCTTATCTGATGCGGAGGCTGCCCTGGAAGAAATTGGTCAAGAACCATTAAACACCAGCTCGGTGGATCTTCGCAAAGCTCTTATAGCGTTGTCCCGCAAGAACGCATCGTCTGCCTCCCGATTTCTGGAATCTGTGCAGTCATCGGATCTAGAGGGCGGGGAGCTTGCTTGGCTGGCGTTGATCCACGGCTGGCTCGATCTCACTTCGGGTGACTACGGCGGATCTGAGATAGAGTTTGAAGAGGCTGGGAATGTTGCGCAACGTGCGGCTCCTTCGTTGTATGCGCAGATCGGATTTCTAACCTTTCGCTTTCAATTAGAGTTTGCGAGCGATCAGTTGTCGTTAGAGGATTTAGAGGTAGCCTATGAACGATCTCGAGGCTCCGAAACCGGTTTTAGGTATGCCCAACTCTTGGCAGTGTCGCTTCAAAATGAGAACAGAGCTGACGAAGCGATAGAAGTATTGAGTGCTGCCTTTTCTGAAATTCCGGAAACGTATGCTGAAATCAAAGACGGCATACAGCTTCTCCAGATTCTTATTGCTGGGTTGGACTCAAGTCTGGGTCAAAATGCGGCTAAGAGTTTGGCGATCGAAGGAAGTGATTTGAAGCTACAGCGCATCGCCCTGCAGAATCTAGTGTCAGAAGGCTTGATTGGTCCTGATGGAATTAAGCAAATTATGCGTGAGACGCTTGACGAGATTATTGCGACTTCACAAGGACATCCGATGACCGCTGAGGCGCTTTACTACCGGAGTATCGATGGGTTTCAGAATGAGGATCATACAAGAGTAGAGGACGACGGGAAAAGAATTGTGGATCTATATCCAGATTCAGAATACAACCAAGGAATGCTCACATTGTTGGCCTCTTCCGCCTGGCAACGGAACCGGTTTCGAACGGCTGCGAGCTTTCTTACTCAGTTGAAATCAAGATTCGCAGACAAGCTGGATGTTGATCGGCTGAATATACTAATCGCGGACTGTTACTTTAGGGCGGGAGACCAGGCGGATAACGAGGGAGATTTTTCAGATGCTGCAGATGCCTACAGGGTGGCGCTGGAAGGAGATTTGGAGGAACAGGAATTCAGCCAAGTTTTCTTCCAACTCGTGCTTTCGCACTTGAATGCCAACGAATTCGATGAAGCGAAGCGAGTACTAGACAATCCTGAACTGAGTAGAAAATCGTCACCGGTGGAGATCTGGCAAGCGGAATGGATGCTCATTAAGCAAATGCGGCTGCGTCAGGAATCCATAGAAGCCTATGAGAGGATAAACTCCTTCGTTAGCCTTGAAGGACTGAGCTTGAGTCTGCAGATGAAGATGCTCTGGCTCGGTTCGAAACTCTCCTACGAGTCCGGATTGTACGGCGAGACGCGCACTTGGGTAGATCGGCTGACAGCGGTTTTGGCGGACGTACTTGAAGACGTGGAGGACCCGGAATTCGTCAATCAAGTTGAGTCCGATGCTCTGCTTACTCTAGCAGAATCGCTTTTGAAGTCGGACCAAATTGAGGAGGGACTGGCTATTTTGGCCCGAGTTCGCAACGAGTTCGGCGGTTCCGAGTCGGCCGAGAGATCTTACCTCGTAGAGGCGAGGCATTTGGCAGACCAGGACCTTGTGGTTGAATCCTCACAGTTGCTGAATGTTCTGGTTACAGAGAATCCTCAAAGCAAGTTCGCCCCGCTCGCTCTATACGAAATTGCGCTGAATGCAGAAAAGCGAGGACAGGGCGAGTACCTGAATCAGGCGTTGGAGTTGCTGGACAGGATTGCCCGGGACTATCCGGAATCGGATTTGGTGTATTATGCTAGATTGAAGCAAGGAAATCTAGCTCGCCGGCTCAACAAGTTCGAAACGGCTGAGGTTGTTTACGAGTCCTTGGAAAATACTTACCGCGACCGGCCGGACCGTTATTGGGCGCAAATTTCTCTCGCGGATACTCTGATTGCCAGAGCCAGTGAGGATCCGAGTAAATTCGAAGCGGGCATTTCGAGACTGGAATTGCTAATGGATCTCCCGAATGTGCCCATCGAACTTAGAGTGGAGGCCGGCTACAAGATTGGAACTGCCTGGGAGACCCAAGGGGAGAAGTTAAAGGCGAAAGCGGCCTATTGGGATCTGTATGACCTGTTCGTCCTGAAGGAAGAAGGTATACAGAGCCTTGGCAAAAAGGGAAGGTACTGGCTTTCGAGATCGATGTTTGAGCTGGCGGAGATATTTGAGAATGAATCGAATCTGGATACAGCTGTTGAATTCTACGAGAAAATCGAGCTTCTTGGGCTAGTTGGTTCCGAACTTGCC
Organism: uncultured Opitutaceae bacterium; assembly: GCA_937942145.1. Taxonomy (GTDB): domain Bacteria; phylum Verrucomicrobiota; class Verrucomicrobiia; order Opitutales; family Opitutaceae; genus Pelagisphaera. The sequence continues at coordinate 8,975 of CALDFV010000222.1, read as the reverse complement.
AGAGCTCGTATAGAGCAATTGAGAGGGCGTTCTCCAGTCGCTAGTGTTCAGTAAATTAGGTATATGTATTTCGCTACCATAGATTCGATACACATAGAGTTGTTCGATAAATTTCAGCAAGGCGGCATCTTTATGTGGCCCATATTCTTAATGAGCCTTGCTGCCTTGGCTGTATTCATTGAAAGGGTACTTTTCCTGCACCGAAACCAAATTCGGTCACGAGAGTTCCTGGCGGGAATTGAAAATACGCTCAAGAAAGGCAGACTCGTTGAGGCATTGACCGTTTGCCAGGACACTCCCGGTCCTGCGGCCGCGATGGTGAAGGCGGGATTGATGTCGTTTCGAAAGTCTGATGAAGAGATTCGCGAATCCGTAAGAGAGGCTGCTGTTGTGGAGTTGGGGCCTATCAAGCGGCGAATTGGAGCTTTGTATGCCATAACGCATGCAGCCCCGATTTTCGGGCTTTTGGGAACGCTGATTGGCTTGATAGACGCATTTTCCCAGTACGAGGAGCAAGGGGTTTACCTAAACGCTGGGTTTCTTAGCGGGAGCATGTGGCAAGCCCTTATCTCGACGGCGACGGGACTGGCTCTCAGCGCGGTGTGCATTTTGGGCCACCACTTCTTGGTCGGGAGAATTCACTCAATAGTTCAGGAGATGGAGTGGCTGGGTAGCGAACTTCTACTGTCCTTTGTGGAGATCAAAGCGAATGCCAACATATCAACAGAGGAGGGCGTTAATGAGACTGTTGACTCTAAATCTGAAGAGTGAAGTCCCCAAAGCTGTGAGCCTCAATTTCTGGCCGTTTTTCGACCTAAGTGTAATTGGCCTCTTCGCTACGCTTTACGGCTCCAATTTTGTAATTGCTCCGGGTATTAGTATCGATTTGCCGCGCGCAAACCACATTCAGTCTTCGGTTGCCCAGAGACTCGAGGTAATGTCTGTGGACGAGGTGAGCGGAGAGGAGCAAATCTACTTCGAAGACCGTCTCCTCAAACTGGAGACTTTGGAGAAGATGCTTCGGATTCGGGGTGAAATTTCTGAAAACGTGGCTTTGCTCATCCGGATTGATGGCTCAGTATCGGCTCAGACTTTTACCTCAATACTGGAAATCGCTGAGTCGGCAGGGTATCGTAATATCCAATGGGCGACCGAAAATCCAGAGATGGTGACGGATGTACTAGGGGGTGGTAATCCATGAGACGGTCAACTTCCAGATGGATCGTCGGTGTGGCTGTAGGCGGAATCCTTCACATTGGCATTTTTTGGAGCCTGGCGTTGCTTGCGCCTGGAGATGTTGAAGTCGGCCCGAAGAAGAGGAAAGAGGCTGCCAAAGTAGCCTACATCGGATCAGATTCAGGGGATCTTTCGCTAACAATGCAGCAGCAGATCGAGTTGTTTGACCCCAAGCCCCTGATGCAACCAACCCCTTGGAATACCGCCAACTTTGATCGTGTAGGCGATTATGTGGAGGCGGATTTGGAGATCTTTGTTGATTACCAGCCAATCTATGGCTCCGAGGATGGAGAGTTTGTCTCAGTTTTTGGAAACACGTGGAGCCCAGCCGGTTCTGCTAAAGACACGACACTGGGCTTTCCCTTACAGACAACCCGGCAACTCGGTAGAGTCGCTGCGAATACCCAGAGGCTGGCAAGAGAAGGCGTAGACCTTGAAGTAGTCCGAATGCGGGATGGTGCAACCGTGTTTGAAGAGACGTTTTATAATAGTGTAGCGGATGAAATTCTGAAAATACCGGGAAGCTGGGGTATCGCCTCATTTATTGTTCAAGTAGTTGATTCCTTTCAGGTTGGCCGTCCATCTATTGATCAATCCGCTGGAAATTCAGAGGCCGACAGTCAATTGAGCGACCTAATTGTCCGTCAATTGCTTCCTAAAGGCTTGCTGACCAACGGTTTTTTTCATGTTAAAGTCGCTCGGTGAAGAAGGGTGAATATTTATTAAAATTTCAGTTGACGGGAAATTTTGGCTTAGGCATCTTCTTGCTTCTTTTTTCGACACACACCACTTGGAAAGGCCCTTGTAGCTCAGTTGGTAGAGCACATCCTTGGTAAGGATGAGGTCGGCGGTTCAAATCCGCTCGAGGGCTCCATGCGAGCGAGGACCTTTATTTTGGAGGTGTCGGAAGCTTAAAGTTCAATTTTACTTAACACAAATAACTAACAACCAAAAATGGCTAAAGGAACCTTCGAAAGAACAAAACCGCACGTCAATGTCGGCACGATTGGACACGTTGACCACGGTAAAACGACCCTGACCACTTCTATCTTGGCAGTGCAAGCAGGCAAAGGCCTCGCAGAGCTGAAAAGCTACTCCGATATCGCAAAGGGCGGTACTGTTCGCGACGAATCTAAGATTGTAACGATCTCTGTAGCACACGTTGAGTACGAGTCGGACAACCGACACTACGCACACGTCGATTGCCCAGGTCACGCCGACTTCGTCAAGAACATGATTACGGGAGCCGCCCAGATGGATGGCGCGATCTTGGTTGTTAGCGCCGCTGACGGACCGATGCCGCAAACTCGTGAGCACATTCTCTTGGCTCGCCAGGTTGGTGTACCTAAGATTGTCGTTTTCCTGAACAAGTGCGACCTGATCGACGACGAGGAGCTTCTTGAACTCGTTGAAATGGAAGTGCGCGAGCTTCTCGACAAGTATGATTTCCCAGGGGATGATACGACCATCATTCGTGGTTCTGCGATGCAGGCTCTTGAAGGAACGGATGAAGGCAAGGCCCACATCCAAGCCCTCATGGACGCCATCGACAACGACATCCCTGAACCGGAGCGTGAAATCGACAAGCCTTTCCTCATGTCGATCGAAGACGTGTTCTCTATTACAGGACGTGGTACGGTGGCAACAGGACGTATCGAGCGTGGTGTAATCAAGGTAGGCTCCGAAGTCGAAATCGTCGGATTGAAAGATACCGTAAAGTCAGTTGTCACTGGTGTGGAAATGTTCCGCAAGATGCTCGATCAAGGTCAAGCAGGAGACAACGTGGGCATTCTTCTCCGCGGTATCGAAAAGGAAGCGATCGAGCGCGGTCAAGTGCTTGCTCAGCCAGGATCGATCACTCCTCACAAGAAGGGCAAGGCAGAGATCTACGTTCTTTCGAAGGACGAAGGTGGACGTCACACTCCTTTCTTCAATGGATACCGTCCGCAATTCTACTTCCGTACGACTGACGTCACGGGCGTATGTGAATTGCCGGAAGGCGTTGAAATGGTAATGCCTGGTGATAACATTGCGATTGAGGTTTCACTGACGAAACCGATCGCGATGGAGAAGGGCCAGCGATTTGCGATTCGCGAAGGTGGTCGTACCATTGGCGCGGGCCGTATTACCGACATCGTCGAGTAAGCGAAACGTTACAGTTTATTTCTCTTGCCGGAACCCGCGTAATGGGGTTTCGGCAATTCTGTTTTTCAAATTTAAGGTTATAGGGTAGTAGCTCAACTGGTAGAGTAGTGGTCTCCAAAACCATTGGTTGGGGGTTCGAGTCCCTCCTGCCCTGCCATTCTCGAAACTCGTTTAATGAAAAATCCGTTCCGCAACATCCGCCTGTTCGCCAGTGAAACCTGGAGTGAATTGCACAAAGCCTCGTGGCCAACACGCACTGAGCTACGCGATCATACGATCGTCGTTCTTATTTCAGTCGCCATCCTGGGTCTCTTTATTGCAGTGGCGGATTTCTCTTTGGCAAATGTAGTGAATCTTTTCACTGGCTGGATGCGCTAAGCTCTGAAGCGATGACTGAAACAAGAGCAAAAGACCAAGGCGATTGGTTCGTAATCCAGACACTCTCCAATCAGGAAGGGAAGGTGAAGCGGTACCTAGACAAGTTTATTGTCGAGGAGGAAATGGAGGACACCGTTTTCGAAGTCCTCGTTCCGACTGAAAATGTTGTAGAGGTTAAGAATGGGAAAAAGACTCAGATAACCCGCAAGTTTTATCCCGGATACGCCTTCGTGCGCATGCGACTCTATGACAACGATGGCAAATTGCTAAACAAGCCTTGGTATTTCGTGCGGGAGACAGCGGGTGTCATCAATTTCGTGGGCGGCGATCGGCCGGCCCCTCTCAAAAAGTCGGAGATCGATACGATCCTGAGCCAGATAGAAGCGGCTTCAGGCAAGGAGACTCCGAAAATACAATACGAAGTCGGTGAGGAAGTGAAAATTACCGATGGACCTTTTCTCAATCTCAATGGCCGGATCGACGAAATTGATCCGGAAAAAGGCAAGCTCAAGGTATCCGTTTCCATTTTTGGCCGTTTCACGCCAGTGGAGTTGGAGTATTGGCAAGTCGAACGCATAACTAGCTAGAATTATCAGATGGCAAAGAAAATAACTGGAACTATTCGTCTGCAACTGCCTGCTGGCGGCGCCAATCCAGCCCCTCCTGTGGGGCCTGCGCTGGGTGCTGCTGGGGTCAACATTATGGCCTTTTGCAAGGAGTATAATGCTAAGACCCAAGCCCAAGCGGGGACGATTCTCCCAGTAGTAATCTCAGTCTACCAAGACAAGTCATTCAGCTTTGTCTTGAAGTCTCCTCCTGCGGCAGTGCTGCTAAAGAAGGCAGCTGGTCTTGCCAAAGGCTCGGGTGTACCGAATCGGGACAAGGTGGGTAAGGTCACGAAAAAGCAGATACTGGAAATCGTTGAGACGAAAAAGGCGGATCTCAATGCAAGTGATCCCGAGATGGCGTCACGCATTATTGCAGGAACAGCCCGATCGATGGGCATAGATGTCGTCGACTAATTTTCATTAAATATAAACCCGTAAAGCAGGAGCCGAAAGGCGCATGAACTGTAAGGAGTAATAAATGGTTAAACTGACTAAACGTTTTCGAGCGGCACAAGAGGCCGCCGATTTAAGTAAAGAATATACGGTCGAAGAGGCTGTCGAAACTTTGGCGAAATTCCCCAAGGCGAAATTCGATGAGACTGTGGAGCTTTCTATGAAGCTTCTCGTTGATCCGCGAAAGGGGGAAGAAATGGTTCGTGGAACGGTGATGTTGCCTCACGGGAGTGGAAAGAAGGTTCGTGTCTTGGCGTTCACTACCGATGTTGAAGCCGCGAAAGCTGCCGGAGCGACGGAAGCGGGACTGGAAGACATGATCGAGAAGGTCCAAGGAGGCTGGGTTGATTTTGATGTGGCGGTCGCGACACCGGATGCCATGAAGGAAGTTCGTAAGATTGCCCGCGTTCTCGGTCCAAAAGGTCTGATGCCGAATCCAAAGGCAGGTACGGTTTCGCCGGATATCGATAAAGCGATCAAAGAAGTGATGGCTGGTCGAGTTGAGTTCAAGTTGGATAAGAGCGCTACTCTAGGAGTGGGCGTTGGAAAACGGTCTTTCTCAAACGAGCAGATTGCTGATAACGTAAATGCGATATTGGATGCGATCGGCAAGGCTAGACCAGCAGGCTTCAAAGGTCGGTATATTCGAAGCGCGAGTATCTCTGGCACGATGACCCCGGGCTTGAAAATAGCGGGATCCGAATATTCGAAATACTAAAATTTAACTAGAAACGTTACAAAATGAGACCGGAAAAACAATTTCTAGTAGATGAGATAAATTCTCATCTCGACAAATCTGATTACGTATTTGTTGCCGACTATGAGCGTGCGACTGTTCCTGATATTGCGAGTCTACGTGGACAACTTGCAGCAGAAGAGGCTGAATTTCATGTAATCAAAAACAACATACTCAAAGTGGCCGCGAAAGGCCGTGGGTTCCCCGAGCTTGATGACCACCTTACGGGTCAAAATGCGATCGTGATTGGAGGTAAAAATCCTTCCGGTGTCGCCAAGGTGTTGACTAAATTCTTTGCGAAAGAGGAAAAAATTGAAGTCAAGGTGGGTGTTCTCAGCAACCAGCGACTGGGGAGTGACGAGGTAGTCGCCCTTTCTAAGTTGCCTTCGATCGAAGCGCTTCGTGCCCAACTCCTTGGCTTGCTCAGTCAACCTGCGCAGCAGTTGGTGTTCGTCATCAATGCGGTTCCACAGAACGTTCTCAATGTTCTTCAGGCGAAAGTCGACGCGGAGGGCGGAAACTAACTTTTATCATTTCGAGGGCTTGGGTGCCTTCGTCTCACAAAAACCAAATAACTAAAGATACAGGCTAGGGCCGGATTTGGCCTTAAAAGAGGAATACCAAACTAGCCGATCAAAAATAAAATGGCAGACCTAAAAAAAGAAGACGTAATCGAATGGCTCAGCAACCAGTCCGTGCTAGATATTGCCGGACTCGTTAAAGACCTGGAAGAAAAGTGGGGCGTTAGTGCCGCTGCTCCCGTAGCCGTAGCTGCTGCTCCTGGCGCAGGTGGAGGAGAAGCCGCTGAAGCCGCAGAAGAAAAGACTGAATTCGACGTTATCCTCGCCGAGGCCGGCGCTAAGAAGATCAATGTGATCAAGGAAGTGCGTGCGATCACCGGTCTTGGCCTGAAGGACGCTAAGGACCTCGTTGAGGGTGCTCCGAAGACAGTCAAAGAAGCCGCTTCCAAGGACGAAGCTGCAGAAATCAAATCCAAGCTCGAAGCTGCTGGCGCAAAGGTAGAACTCAAATAACATTGCTCAGTACTGTTTCTAACAGCTTTCCCAGTAAGACAGGCGCGTTTTCGCGCGCCTGTCTTTCCTGTCTCTAAATGCCAGCCTGGAATCCATCTATTCTCGACTGTTTTTCCAACCTAATCACGCATCTAATCTAGCTTTTCACGCAAGAAATCGCCATGGCCGACCGCATCAATTTCGGAAAACTCAAGGACACTCTAAGTCCACCAAATCTGATTGAAATTCAGATCAACTCCTACCTGGATTTTCTGCAGAAGGACACCCCGATACTCGAACGAAAGAACGACGGTATCGAAGCTGTCTTTCGCGAAGTCTTCCCCATCGAAAGCTATGATGGGCGTCTTGTTCTGGAATTCGTTTCCTACACGATTGGAGACCCGAAGGCGTCCGAAATTGAGTGTATCCGTGAGGGGATCACTTATTCGGTTCCCCTTTACGTTAAGCTTCGTTTGCGTGAAGAAGACAACCTCAAGGATGAAGAGATTTACATGGGTGAGATGCCCATGGTTACAAGCCGGGGGTCGTTCATTATTAATGGCGCCGAGCGCGTGGTTGTTAGCCAGCTACACCGTTCCCCTGGGATTTGCTATGAAGTGACGCCGCATACTAACGGTAAGCTACTTCATTCCTATCGGGTGATTCCCGATCGTGGTACTTGGCTTGAAGTGCAGTTCGACAATAACGATCTGCTCTACGTTTATCTCGACCGCCGTCGTCGTCGTCGCAAATTCCTTATTACAACTCTATTAAGAGCGGTAGGGTATAGCTCGGACATCGATATTCTCAATCTATTCTACTCGATCGAGGAGATGCCGATAGGCGAAGCCATGGCCAAGGAGAATGTCAGTCAGTATGTCTTGGTTGAGGATGCCGTTGACGCGGAAAAAGGAGTGGTCATCGCCCGCGCATTTGAGCCGTTGACAAAAGCGATTGTAAGAGAGTTTGAATCTCATGGCATTCCGGCGCTGAAGATCATAGACACTTCATCGGATGAAGGGGCAATCGTTAGAGCTCTCAAGAAGGACACTACCCAAAACGAGGAAGAGGCTCTCAAGGAAATCTACAAGCGTCTTCGCCCGGGTGAACCACCGACGACGGCAAATGCGAAGGCGTTGTTGAAGCGGCTTTTCTTTGATCCCAAGCGCTACGATCTTGGACGCGTTGGCCGCTACAAGATTAATCAAAAGCTCGAGATGGATGTTGATGTCGAGCAGCGAACGTTGGAAGGCGATGACATTGTGCTCGCCACAAAGTACCTGATTAAGCTCAAAGGTGGCGAAGGTTATCTGGATGATATCGATCACTTGGGAAGTCGTCGCGTGCGAACTGTTGGTGAACTTCTCGCCAACCAGTGTCGTCTCGGTCTTTCTCGTACAGAGCGTCTTGTGCGCGAGCGAATGACCCTTTATGATCAAAGTGTCGATTCGATAACGCCACAGAAGCTGATTAATCCTAAAGCGCTGACGACGGTAATTCGCGATTTCTTTGCGCGCAGCCAGTTGTCCCAGTTCATGGACCAAATCAATCCTTTGGCTGAACTGACACACAAAAGGCGTCTATCCGCTCTTGGACCAGGCGGTTTGAATCGTGAACGGGCCGGATTCGAAGTGCGCGACGTTCATCCTTCTCACTACGGTCGGATTTGTCCTATTGAGACGCCTGAAGGACCCAATATCGGTCTTATCAATTCGCTCTCAACATTTGCCCGCGTCAACGAGTTTGGCTTTATCGAAACCCCCTACCGTGTAGTCGAGAAGGGCAGAGTATCAGAGGAAATCCGCTATCTCAATGCAGACCAGGAAGAAGGCAAGATCATTGCCCAGGCGAATTCTGAACTGGACGACAAAGGTAATTTTGTTGGCAAAGTGACGGTTCGTCAAAGCGGAGAGTTTCTCGAGGTCGACAAGGAACAAGTCAATTTCATGGACGTTTCGCCTAAGCAGCTCGTATCGGTTGCGGCAGGACTGGTTCCTTTCCTCGAGCATGACGATGCTAACCGAGCCCTCATGGGTTCAAACATGCAACGTCAAGGGGTTCCACTTCTTAAAGCGGATTCTCCTTTGGTGGGAACCGGAATCGAAGAGCGCGTTGCTCGCGACTCGAAGACGGTATGCGTGACAGATTACGATGGAATCGTGGCTTCTGTGGACGCAAACAAGATTGTCATTACGGACGATGGAAATTTGCCGGAGCACTTTTTTAGCAAACCTGTATCGGATGATGCAAACGGTGTTCATGTAATTGAACTGCGTAAGTTTATGCGTTCCAATGCGGGCACCTGTTTTAACCAGAAGCCGATTGTTTCCAAGGGTCAGCCAGTCAAAGCGGGTGATATCATTGCTGATGGTCCCTGTACTCAACAGGGTGAGCTAGCACTTGGAC
>CALDFV010000221.1 GCA_937942145.1 uncultured Opitutaceae bacterium | reverse complement strand
GGTGTCAGTATTCAGAAGGTTTGCAGCTATTATAGAATACCGCCTGAAGAAGTCGTCGTCATATACGACGAAATCAACCTAGGTGTAGGCGAGGTAAAGGTCAGCACCTCAGTGGGTCCCGGAGGGCACAACGGCCTCAGTGATATCGTATCTCGCATTAAGCCGACCTTTACGCGCCTTAGGATAGGCATTGGCCAAAAGGCGCCAAAGGAAATGAGTCTTGCGGATTACGTATTGGGAAAATTTAGTAAGGAAGACGAAACCTTAATTGGCGCTTCAATGGAGCGTTATCTCGATTGCCTCGACAGGTTGATACGAGAGGGAGCCGACAAGGCGATGATTCACATAAACCGAAAACCGAAAACCAAAGACAGAGAAGATGGCCAACTATAAGGCAACTTTTATACTCGATACTCGCGGTCGCGAAGAAAACGCTGACGAGCTCGTTGAAGGGCTCAAGGGCGAGCTTGAGAGCGCGGGAGCCGAGGTCACCTCGGCCCAAAATCTTGGAAAGCACGACTTTGCTCGAGCCGCTGACCGGCGCTACGAGACGGGCGTGTATGCTCAATTCAAACTGACAGGCGATGCTAGCATGCACAAAAACGTGCTGGAAAAACTTCGCTTGAACAAACTGGTGTCACACAAGATAATCCAGAAGATCTAATTGATTCTCTAACCCTGACCCCCGTTTCGTCCCATGCCAAATTTCAATAAAGTCCTATTGATGGGAAATCTTACCCGCGAGCCAGAATTGCGGGCCACTCCCTCAGGCACTGCCGTGTGCCAATTTGGTCTCGCCGTTAACCGGATCTACAATAATTCGAACGGGGAGCGGCAGGAAGAAACCACGTTTGTCGACGTAGAGGCTTGGGGTCGTCAGGCCGAAACGATTTCTAAATACGTAACTAAAGGAAACCCTCTTTTCATCGAGGGCCGCCTCAAACTCGATACTTGGGAGAACAAGGAAGGGGAGAAGCGTAGTAAAATGAAGGTAGTTCTGGAGAACATGCAGCTGATCAGCCAGCGGGGCGAAGGGGGTGGATACAGCCAGTCGGATTCGGCCCCTCCTGCCAGGGAAAGCTCTCCCGCAAGTGGTTCTGCGAACACGAGCGAAGACATCGAGGAAGATGTTCCCTTTTAAACAACCCATTTCTGAATAAACATTTTTAATCATACAAGGCTATGGCTACAAGCGAAGTACTACTCATTCAGCCCGTTGAAAATTTGGGCGCGGAAGGTGATCAGGTTAAGGTAAAGGCAGGTTTTGCCCGCAATTTCCTGCTCCCTCACAAATACGCGGTTCCTCTCACTCGGGCAAACCGCAAGCAGATCGAGGCTCTCAAGGTTCGCCGCGCCGAGCGGGAAGCGAAAAATCTTGAAGATGCAAAGGTCCAAGCCGCAAAGATCTCGGAAACGCATTTTGCGATCGCAGTGAAAACGGGCGATTCAGGAAAAATGTTCGGAGCGGTTACCGCTATCCACGTTCACGAGAAGCTGGTTGAGGCAGGATTCGAGAAGATCGTTCGCAAACAGGTACTGCTGAGCGAGCCAATCAAGGAAATTGGGCAGCACTCGGTGACGATCAAGGTTTTCCAGGATATTGAAGCGGAACTGAAGTTCGACGTTGTATCCGAAAATCCGATTGTTGAAGACGTAGCGGAAGAGGAAGCAGCTTCTTCGGAAGACTGATGGTTTCCTAGGCTTAACAGGTCATGCCGTTTAAGCCTTCGAGTACCGAAACGCTAAACGCCCCCGTCGATTTAGTAACGGCGGGGCGGACTTTGCCTCACAGTCTCGACGCTGAAAAAGGCTTGCTTGCATCTTGTCTGATCGATCCAGCGGAAGTCATCTCTCGGTGTCTCGCGATGAAGTTGCCTCAAGAGGCATTCTATAGCCAGGCCCATCAGACCATTTACAATACCTGCGTCGAAGTATTCGAAACAAAGTCGATACTCGATGCCAAAGTGCTGGCGGAAGAGCTCAATACTCGCGGACAGTTAAACGAGGTCGGTGGGCCCGTTTATGTGGCCGAACTCGCCACCCAGATTGAGACGACTGCTCACGCTTCCTACTTTCTCGACATTGTTCGAGAGAAATACCTTTTGCGGCGGCTGATTTACACGGCTACCAAAACCGTAAAGAGCTGCTTTGAACCGCAACTCGATGGGGGCCTGGAAAACTTTATCGACGATATCGAAAAGGAGATATTCGCGATCAGCGATGACCGAGTTGCCGATACCTCCCAGCCGATTAAGAAATCGGTCGATGATGCCGTGAAGCTGGTTCAGAAGCTTATCGCGGGACGCGGTGAATTGGCGGGGCTGTCATCCGGGTTCGACGACCTAGACAAGATGACCTTTGGGCTCCATCCCCAGGAAATGATGGTTCTGGCCGCTCGTCCTTCGATGGGTAAGACAAGCCTGGCGATGAACATTGCTGAAGCGGTTGCGTTGCCGATGAAGCCCGGGAGGCAAAGTGCGGGCGTTCTCATCTTCAGTTTGGAAATGAGCGCGGAGCAGCTTGCCATGCGTTTGCTGACCAGCCGGGCGAAGGTGAGTTCACAACGATTGCGGGAAGGCTTCGTAAATAAGGAGGAGCAACAAGAGTTAGCTCAAGCGGCAAAGGAGCTCAAGAACGCCCGTTTGTGGATCGACGATTCGGGGCATGTGACGATTAATCAGCTGCGAGCGAAAGCCCGCCGGATCTGGGCTCGCAACGACAATATGGGTTTGATTGTGATCGACTATCTTCAGCTCCTCACCGGTACGGACCCTAAAATTCAGCGCGAACAGCAAATATCTGAAATTTCTCGAGGATTAAAAACCCTTGCCAAGGAACTCAACGTTCCTGTGATTGTACTAAGTCAGCTAAACCGTGATTCCGAGAAAGAAAAACGACAACCGAAACTCTCCGACCTCCGCGAATCGGGATCCATTGAGCAAGATGCTGATGTGGTCCTGCTTTTGGCTCGACCTAAAGACGCGGGTGACGAGCATTCGGTAGCAGCTGATACAGCCGACCTAATCATCGCCAAGCAACGAAATGGTCCGGTTGGGGAAATTAAATTAACCTTCCGAAAAGAATACACTCGCTTTGAAAACCACACGGAATAGCTCCGCAAGATATCTTCTTCTCCCGCTTCTGGCATTCGCCAGTCTCTTTTCGGCAGCCCAAGCGCAGGTCGTTGACACTCCTGAGAACGTTGAACCACCAACGATTCGGAAGCTCATCATCAATTTCACTGGCTTGTCCAATGTGAACGAAGAAGTAGCCCGGGCCAATATGTCTTTGCGAGAGGGTGAGCTCTATGACCAGATAGCGATCGATCGCGATATCCGAACCCTTTATCGTACTCAGCTCTTCGAGCATATCGAAGTGCGTTTGCAGCCGATTGGAGATGACGAGGTCGACCTGTTTTTTGATATACGTCCTAAGTTCCGCATCGCCTCAATCAGTTTCGATGGAAACGAGAAGATCCGGGACCGCCGTCTGGAAAATGAGCTAGAGATTCAAGCAAACAACATTTTGAATGAGCGCCGCGTGAAAGAGGGTGGGCACACTCTCAAGGAGTATTATTTGAAGCGCGGGTATTCGCAAGCCCGTGTCGAATACGAGATCGACCGAAACCCGGCGACTGGTTTCGGGAATGTTATCTACAGGATTCGAGAAGGCGGAAAGTACAAGATCAGCAAAGTTAAGTTTACTGGAAACGAGAATGTGAAATCTCGGAAGCTGCGTCGGAATATAAAGACCAAAAAGAGGGGATTCTTCTCTCTCTTCACAGGGTCAGGAAAGTTTGACGCGGACCAGTTTGAGGACGATCTGGAAAAACTGAAAGACGTCTATATGGAGGAAGGTCATCTGGATATCGATATCGACCCTTCTCAGGTACAGTTTTCTTATCCTTCGAAGCGGCGGATGGTCATCGAGATCGGGGTCGACGAAGGCAAGGAATACAAGGTTGGCAGCGTCAATTTCGAAGGCAACGAGCTCTACAAGGACGACATTCTTCGTTTGATGCTGAGAGTTAAACCTGGTGACCGATACCGGCCCGAACGCCTAGATGAAGACCTCGAGCGCATAGAAGATTTTTATGGGCAATTTGGATACATGGAGACGCGCGTTCGTCTCACTCGAGTTCCCAACGTCACCACTGGCAACATTGATATCGAGTACGAAATTTACGAAAGTGAAAAGTACCAGGTAGAGTCGATCGAAATCGAAGGAAACACCAAAACTAAGAGCACCGTTGTGATACGCGAGTTGGCTCTCGGACCCGGAAGCACCTTTGACAGTGTACGCATGGATGCCTCGCGAATGCGTCTGGAGAATACGCGGTATTTTGAGGACGTCAACGTGACCCCGCAGGTAAATCAGATTCCAGGACGCCGCGACTTGAAGATTACGTTCCGCGAAGGCCGTACCGGCAACTTTTCTTTCGGAGCCGGTTTTAGCTCTCTCGAAAAAGGGACGTTCTTTGTGGAGCTGACTCAGTCGAATTTTGATATATTCAACTGGCGTGGGGCTTTCCAGGGGGATGGTCAGAAGTTTCGTTTGAGAGCTCAAATTGGTTCTCTCTCTTCCCAGATCGTTCTCGCATTTGAGGAGCCATGGTTGTTCGAGAGGCGACTGGCTTTCGGCTTCAACCTTTTCGATACCAGCAATAGTTTCTCGAGTCTTTACGAAGTGGGCCAGACGGGATTTGATGTTTACATTCGCAAGCGTCTGATCGAGCTGATCGAGGCTCGACTGTCTTACTCGCTTGTTTCTTACGGATACTCGGGCTTCAGCTCAGAGCTCGATCAATCGCAGCGAGAATTGTTTGAGCAGAGTAATGGTGAAATATCCAAGGTGAATTTACTGCTGCTTCGCGACCGCCGAGATCGGATTATCAACACGTTCAGCGGATCCCGCTACGAATTGGATTTAACGACTGCGGGCGGACCATTAGGGGGGGTATTCCAGTACAATAAGATCGAAAGTCGCAATCTGTTCCACTTGCCGCTTTCTACCTGGCACTCTCAAACGATCGCGTTCCTAGTTCGGGCGGGCGTGGTCAAAGAGTCGGGAGACAGCACGTTCGTGCCTTTCGAAGAGCGTTTCTATCTTGGAGGGCCCAATACCCTGCGCGGTTTCGAGTTTCGCGACGTTTCTCCCAAGGAAAATGGCTTTATCCCACTGGATCCCGATTTGAGAGGTACCAGTCCTTTGGAGCGCAGGCCTTTTGAAGTGGGAGGAAAGACCTATGGCCTGTTCAGTGCAGAGTACACGATCGGGTTCACTGATGGTTTCCATGGAGCGATTTTCTATGATGGCGGTTTCGTGAATAAGGCTGCGGGCGACTTCAGTCTCGATCGAGAGCAGGCAACCGCGTTGTTTGGAGGCCAGGGAGTGACCCTTGGATATAACAATAGCGGCTGGAATGACAATTTCGGGGTTGGCATCCGAATTTCCGTGATGGGAACACCTCTGCGCTTGGATTATGCGATTCCTATCACGACTTCAGGGTCCCCGGATATCGGAGGAAATGACAATGGCGCTCAATTCAACTTTACATTTGGTGGAAGATTATAGTTTGTAGGTCCCCCAAAATACTTTCCCTATGAAATCAATGAAAACTTTTATCTCATCCCTAACCTTGCTTGCAATGACTGGCTTTGGTTCGGTATTGGCTCAGGCTGAGACCGTGATACTCACGATCAGCGTGAACAGCGCTGCCGAGCAGTACTACAAGGTACAGGAATTTCTGGAGCAAATCCAAGCTACTCAGGAGCAGGCGCAAGAACGCGTTGCTTCGATTAACGAGGAAGGCAAGACCCTCGAGCAAGAGTACCAAGAACTGGTGGAGCAAGCGGGAAGCGATATCCTCACGGAGCAGGCTCGCAACGATGCCAAGGAGGATGCTCGGATTAAATACCAGGAAATTGCCCAAAAGCAAAACGAACTGCGCCAATTTGCAGAGAACGTCCAGCGCCAGCTCGCCGCGCGTCAAAACACCCAGATGAGCCTGTTCACTAAGGAAATCATGGAAGTGGTTACTGAGGTGGCAAAAGAGCGGAGCGCATCGCTCGTTCTCGATACGTCCGGAGCCTCTCAAAACGGTATGCCTACAGTATACACGTTCGATGATTCGATGGATATCACTGCTGAGGTGGTTACGCGAATTAACGCGAGCAAAGGGGAAGAAGAACCCGCGGCTGCAGCTGAATAGCGGCAAAGACATCTTATTTTTTAAAACCCTGCCTTGATTGGCAGGGTTTTTTCGTTTCCAAATGGGCCTTGGAAAACGGTTCATCCACAATTATCCCAATCAAACCAAATGCGATTTGAGCTAAGCATCGATGAAATTAGAGCCAGCGCGGAATCAGTTGAGGAAGCGGGCGCGTTCGATGGGCAATGCGTCCATGGCGTTGCGACTCTTAAAGAAGCAATAGATGGGGACCTTTCCTTTTTGAGTCTGGCGAAGTACGTGCCGGATTTGGAGAAAACGAAAGCGAGTGTTGTTTTTGTGCCGGAAGATTGCCAGCTAGGCCCGCAGCAGAACCAGCTTTTCCTCAAAGTTAAGCACCCGAATTTAGCGCTAGCTCGGGCTTGTGAGTCGATCGCCCAATCCCTCTGGCCTCGCAAGCCAGGCGGCCTACACGCCTCGTCGATTGTTGATTCCACAGCCGAAGTTGACGAGACCGCCTACCTAGGACCCTTCTGTGTGGTTGGTGGCGGTGTTAAAGTCGGCCCGAACACGCAGATACATGCGGGTACCGTGATAGACGATGGCGCAAGTATTGGAGCAGATTGCTGGATTTCCTCAAATGTCAGTATTCTGCGGGACACTAAAATTGGAGACCGTGTTCGTATACATTCAGGGGTGGTTCTAGGCGCGGATGGGTTTGGCTATGAATTCAATGGTCAGCGGCACGAGAAAATTCCTCACTTGGGTTGGGTAGAATTGGATTCCGATGTAGAAATTGGGGCCAATTCGTCGATCGATCGTGGTAGGTTGGGGGCTACTTTTGTGGGGCAAGGTACCAAAATCGACAATCATGTGCAGGTCGGGCACAATGTTAGCATCGGGAAGCACTGTATTCTTTGCGCCCAGGTTGGTATCGCTGGCAGTACGACGATTGAAGACTTTGTCGTCTTTGGGGGTCGCGCGGGAGCTTCGGGCCACCTCACGATTGGGCAAGGGTCCAAACTTGCCGGTTGCGCGGCAGCCTTCTCGGATCTTCCCCCCAAAAGTGTATCTGGAGGCACACCTGCTATTCCACTGAACGCCTATCAGCGTATTACCGTGGTGCAGCGCAAGTTGCCGGAGCTTTTCAAGCGGGTTCAGCGCTTGGAATCACAATTGGGGCAATTATCCTCATAGATTATTCGTTGTATGCTCGGAAACCATTGGCACAGTTATGTGTCAAAGTCAGAAATTATGGAAATAAGATCTAAGAATATGAAAAGTATTCGCTTGGCGACTATGACCGCTATTGCCGTTTCACTTGTCTCAACCTTAATTGGAGAGGACTCGATTGCCGATAAGGTGAAGATCAATCGTGAGCCACTCGATCGAAGCTCAACGAGCGCTGTAGTGAGCTATTCGGACTCCTTGTCGAAAGCGCGTCCTGCCGTTGTTAATATTTCATCGACTCGCGTGATGGATACAAGCAGCCAATTACAAAACGATCCCTTCTGGAGATTCTTTGGGGAAGGCCAGATGCCGAGGCAAAGGGAAGTTCAAGGGCAGGGGTCCGGTGTCATTGTTTCAAATGATGGATACATTCTTACAAATAATCATGTAGTAGAGGATGCGAGTGAGGTTACGGTCAGCCTGCAGGGTGGTCGAGTGCTTGAGGCGAAAGTAGTGGGGACCGATCCGCAAACAGACGTCGCTGTACTCAAAGTGGAGAGCAAAGAGGAACTCCCTTTTGCGGTACTGGCGGATAGCGATCAGATAGAAGTGGGGGACGTCGTTTTCGCGATCGGCAACCCACTTGGAGTCGGCCAAACAGTGACTATGGGCATCGTGTCTGCCAAAGGTCGGGACGGATTGGGCATGATCGAGGATGGATTCGAGAATTTTATTCAAACGGATGCGTCGATCAACCAGGGAAACTCCGGTGGAGCATTGGTTGATGCTCAAGGGAGGCTAATCGGAATTAATACGCTAATCCTAACGGATGGAAGAAGCAGCGGAAACATAGGGATCGGATTTGCGATTCCAACGGTCTTGGCCCACAATGTGATGGTTAGCCTAGTTGAAGAGGGTTCCGTGTCTCGCGGGTTCTTGGGGGTTGGTATCCAGCCATTAGATAGTGATTTGGTTGAAGCGATGGGGCTCTCGGACACAAAAGGAGCCTTGGTGAACCATGTGATCCCAGGATCTCCAGCCGACGAGGCTGGTTTGCAAGTGGGCGACGTCGTTGTGAAGATTATTGAGGACGAAGTACAGTCTGCGAGTGATTTGCGCCTCAAAATTGCTGCCAAATCTCCAGGGTCTTCGGTAGAGCTTACGGTATATCGAGATGAAAAATACTTTAAGACGGATGTGGTGCTCGGTCAAAGGAAGCCACAAGGACAAGCCTCCTTTGGTGGATCTCGAGACCGGGAACTGCTGGAAGGTATAGAGGCCGCGCCGTTAAACGATGAACTGAAACAGAAGTACCAGATTGGCGATGAAGTTGAGAGCGGACTCGTCGTTACAAGCGTTTCGCCCGAAAGCCCCTACGCCCGCCAACTAGTCGCTGGCATGGTGATCGAGAAGATTAAAGGGGAAGCGGTGTATACCGTGAGGGACGCGAAAAAGCTCCTCGAGTCTGGAACGAAAGTCGCTCTCTTCGTCTACATCGAAGGATTCTACCGGTACATGGCGATCGAGATAGAGTAGCTGTATGCCGGTTAGCCTCACTGTAAAGGAGTTATCCTATTTGATTTTCGGCCGTCTCAGGGCTAGCTCTGAGGCGGCTGTCTTATAGGGGCGACGACGCGAACGCTCGCTTAGATTGCTGGGCTACGGGACTTGACGAATTCGAGGACGCCGTGGTCGTTGTCCCAGTTTGCCCAAACAACGCGCAAAAATTCGGATGGATGGATGTCGTGCGTTTCCAGAAAGTGTCTGTCGCCGCCACAGCAGTACATGATCTCGTCTGGCAGCTCGCCTAGGAGCTTGCCGCGGGCTTTGGGTAGGATTCTGGGTAGCCAAGTGATACCTCCGAGCGAATCAGACTTTGCGGGAAGTTCAGATACAGAGACTTGGTTCGATGAGGATTTTCCATCCAGCTTGTGCAGGAAGTACTCTCGACGGACTTGCTCGATCGACTGAGCGATCTCATAGGTAGGCTCTCCCCATTGGTTGAGGTCCTCGGCGTAGTCGAAAAAATCTTGTATTCGCCAGCCATTCGCTGCGATTTGTGACTGTTCGTCATTGGAGAAGTAGGAGTCTTTATCCCTATTGCCTTTCTCGAATTGGGAAACCGCCGTTTCGAATAGCTGTTTGAACGTATCCTGATAGTTATAGTGCTGCATACGCAGAAAAACTGTTGACGTTCCTTTTCGATTGCGAGTTCGAATCATCTAAAAACGCCGCGAGAAAACTGTCAATGGAGTAAGGTCTCGTTTCAATCGGTCGCTCAGAGATGACATCGCGGCGAAATGGGGTCAGCCGGAAATTCGGAAGTCAACCTGCCGCTTAAATCGGTCTACTCGATGCACGAGCACGTTCACTTTTTGTCCGACCCGGTATTTTTTCCGGGTCCTTCTCCCGATGATAGCCGTGCCGCTGTTGTCCACCCGGTATAAATCGTCCTTTAGCGTGGAGATATGGACCATGCCGAAAGCGTTGGACTCTACAAGTTCGATGAACATCCCGTGATTTCTAACCTCAGTGATAACTGCGGTGAATTGGGATTTTTTCGGTTTTTCGATTTCTTTTTCAAAGAACTCCAGCAGCTTGACCTTCACGGATTCCCGTTCCGCTTCGGTACTGTTTACTTCAGTTAGACTCAAGTGTTCAGCGAGGGCGTTGGCTCGAGCTATATTTGTTTGGGGTAGCGCTCCGGCCAAGGATTCATGGCCTTTCACTTTCACTAGAAAGTAGTTGAAGACTCGGTGTACCACTAGATCTGAATAGCGGCGAATAGGGGAGGTGAAGTGGCAATAGTTCTTTTTGTTAAGTCCATAGTGCCCATCTGGAGTCGAGCGATAGCAAGCTTTCTTCAAGGACCTGAGAAGCTGGGTTTTCAGTATATGCCCTTGAGGGTGAGTATCCAGGATTTGGATTAGCTTCACTACTTCCGAACGTACATTTAGATTGGCCACTGTTACACCAAAGGTTGCGAGATATTCGCGAAGCTCATTTAGCCTTTCTTCGTCAGGATCGTCGTGCGTTCGATAGAGACAGGGCAGGTTCGCATCGCGCATGGCTTTCGCTACCGCTTCGTTAGCCGCAAGCATGAACTCTTCAATGAGTTGGTGGCTCTCGTCGTTAACAACCTTCTCTAGCCGGTCTGCAAATCCGTCTTTGTCGACGAAGATTTTAGTTTCGCTCATATCGAGATCAAGGCTGCCCGCTCGCATTCTCTCATAACGCATTTTGGATGCGACATTCCAGAGCGATCGAATCGAGCTCTGAAGTTGAGCAAGCTCAGATTGTTTCAGTTCCGAAAGAGCTCTTCCCGTAGATCCCGTCTGATGGGCGGGTGGGAGCTTTAGATTCCGGGCTACTGTGAGATCATCATTGAACAAGAGAGTGTAGGCTTGTTTGTAGGTTAGCCTTTTGTTGCTTCTGATTACAGTATTGGAAAATTCGGTACTCTTGAGCTTTCCTCCTTTAGTGAAGGTTAGAAAGACAGATTTTGTTAGGCGGTCGACATCTTCTTTTAGACTGCAAACCCCATTGGAAAGCGCGTGCGGGAGCATGGGTATAACCGTCCCCACTAGATAAGTGGAATTTCCTCTTTTGTGCGCCTCTTTATCCAATTGCGAGTTTGGCTGTACGTAAGCGCCCACGTCCGCGATGTGGATTCCGATACGGAGCAGGCTGCCTGATACGGTCTCTAGCGACAGGGCATCGTCGAAGTCCTTGGCGTCATCGGGGTCGATCGTGAAAGTGAATACGTCCCTCAGATCCTCCCGCCCTTTCAATTGGCTTTTGCCAACTGTTTGGGGTATGGCCTTGGCCTCATTCATGACGCTTTGAGGGAAATCTGGATTGAGATCGTATTTGTGGAGGATCGACATGAGTTCGGCCTGTGGCTCATGAGTTCCGCCGAGATTGAGGATGATTTCACCTTCCGGGTTTACGTGTCTTTGTTTCCATTCATGAAGTTTAACCACGACCTTGCTACCCACTTTGGGTTTAGGCTTAACCTTTGAATTTTTAGGATCGGGAACATAGATATCGTGGATGAGTCGAGGATCATCTGGAACGACGTAGTAGAAAAAGCGCGTCTTTTGCAGATTTCCTACGATCGTATCTCTCGCCCTTTCTTGGATACGAATGACACGGCCTCTCAGCCTGTCGGGATACAGCGTAGGCTTCTGTTTCCGGCGGCCCTTGATTTTGGGTGGTGTATGCTGGTCGTATATCCGAATCACCACACGATCCCCATGCATGGAGACGCCTGTATCCGTAGCGTCGACCTCAATCGGATCGATTGGATTTCCGCTCTTAATGTTGTCAGGAAGGACAAAGGCGTTCCCTTTCTGGCGAAATCGAATCGAGCCCGTTAGCAGATTGGCATCGCTGGGAATACAGTAGCGGTCGCCCTTGATAATTATGATGTCTCCGCGGCCAAGAAGGCCTCGAAGTTCGAAGTCTAACTTGCGTCGGTCTTTCTTTGCGAGGCCTAGGGCTTGGGAAATTTCGTTTTTGCTTTGAGGAATGTAGTCCTCCGCTTGCAACAGCGCTATTATTTGTTCTCTCAGTTTCATTTATTGGGTGTAGAATTAGATTGGATTCGCCCGTACTTCATTTAAAAATTCTCGAACGATGAAAATTGTTCATGCGGCAAGCGAGATGTTTCCCTATCTAAAGACGGGAGGACTGGCTGACGTTACGGGTGCTCTTTGCAAGTCTCTGTCTCGTTTTGGTCACGACATCTCTTTTTTTATTCCAGGATATCGAAAGATTCTGGAGTCCCCGGAGTTTTCGAAAGCCAAGCTCAAGGTGGTTCTTCAGATTGAGCTGGGTGACGACTTTCTCAGAGGAGAAGTGTACGCGGTGCCGATTGGAAAACGCCAGACATTGTATATTATTCGTCGTGACGAGTTCTTCGATCGTTCAAATCCTTACGGAAGCGCGAATCGCGATTACGATGACAATGATCGGCGCTTTATTTGGTTTTGCAAGGCAATTGTAGAAGCGATGCATGTCCTTGAGCTTAAGGCGGATATATTTCACTGCCACGATTGGCAAACAGGCTTGGCGCCCCTCTTTCTACGAATAGTGGAGCAGGAGCATGGTATTTCACTCGCACTCAAGACGTTCTTTTCGATTCACAACCTTGCGTTTCAGGGCTTGTTTCCCAGTGGCTCGTTTCGATTCACAAATCTTCCTGATGAATTCAACGAGTTAGACGGAATTGAGTTTTACGAACAGATCAGCATGATTAAGGGAGGTATCTTTTTCGCTGACAAGATTCTGACCGTAAGTCCAAACTACGCTAAAGAGATACTAACTCCAGATTTCGGAAGCGGAATGGAGGGAGCCTTAACAGTGCGTGAGGAGGACCTCGTGGGAATCGCCAATGGAATTGATTACGATGTGTGGAATCCAGAGACGGATGCGTTCCTGCCGACCAATTATTCGTCGAAGAATCTCGCTGGGAAGAAAGTATGCCGTAAAAAGCTGCTGGATACAGTTGGACTGTCAGATACGGAAAAACCGGTTTACGGAATTGTCTGTCGGTTAACCGAGCAAAAGGGCTTGGACTTCATCCTAAAGCAGATGAGCTTCTTTGTCGAAAATGACTGTCGGCTCGTGGTGCTCGGAATGGGGGATCCTTTTTATGAGCGGGCTTTGAAACGGTGGGCCAAGTCGCATCCGAAAATAATTGGAGTTTGCATGGTTCTTGACGAAGGAATGTCCCATCTAGTCGAGGCGGGCTCTGATTTCTATCTAATGCCATCGATTTTCGAACCCTGCGGACTCAATCAGATGTACAGCCAGCGGTATGGAACGCCGCCTTTGGCTTCAGATGTAGGCGGGTTGCACGATACGGTGGTGGATATTCGCGAGAATGAAGAAACGGGAACGGGACTGCTCTTTCAGCCTGAATTGAAAGAATTTGAGAAAGCTCTGAATTACTCACTTGAGCTCTTCTCTTCACATGACACCATGGAAAAAATTCGACGGAATGGCATGTTGGAGGACTTTTCCTGGACGAATGTGGTGAAGGAATACGAGAACTTGTATTCGGAATCTCTGTAAATTCGGCATTGGCCTGGTTCATAGGGAAGGAAAGGCGATGGCCCAATACCAGAAGACAACCGCAATTCCTTGCGCGGCGGAAGAGCTGTACCGATGGCATGGGCGTGACGGAGCCTTCGAACGGCTGATTCCTCCGTGGCAGTCAATGGACATTTTATCCCGTAAAGGAGGAATTGAGAAAGGGGCCAATATTCATATTCGCTTGAAGCGTTTGGGCATCTCTACCGATTGGATCGCTCAGATTACAGATGGGCTTGAGGACTCTTTCTTTGTTGATTCCCAATTGAAGGGACCCTTTGAAAAATGGATACACCGGCATGAGTTTTCGGAAGTCGATTCCCATCAATGTCGCCTGACTGACTCTATCGACTATTCATTGCCCGCTGGGAAATTGGGAGCGTTGTTTGGAGGGCGGTTTGTGGCATCGGACTTGGAGCGAGTTTTCCGTTATCGGCATGACGTTACCAGAAATGATCTCGCGGTATGGAACGCGTATCGCAGCTATCCAAAATTCAATGTCCTCATATCGGGTGGGTATGGATTTATCGGGAGCCGTTTAGCGAACTTTCTCAAAGCTCAGGGGCATTCAGTATCCGTGTTGTCAAGAAACCCTCGCCCTGGCGATGTCGGTTGGGATCCCGAAAATGGGAGCATCGATCCAAATGGATTGAACGGTTTTGATGCCATCATACATCTAGCGGGCGAAAACCTCGGAGCGGGCAGGTGGAACGATGCCCTCAAAAAACAGATTCACGCCAGCCGGATTAATTCCACGAAATTGCTGGTGGGCGCGATGAAGAAAATGGATCGACCTGCAAAGGTTTTCATTTCCGGGTCGGCCGTTGGGTACTACGGTGATTGCGGAGACCGACTGGTCAATGAAGCCGATGGTTCGGGCAACGGTTTCCTAGCAGAAGTGTGTAAGGACTGGGAGGCGGAGGCGAGTTTGGGTAGCGAGTTTGTCGATCGTGTGATCGGTCTTAGGACTGGAATTGTTTTGGATGCCGGAGATGGGGCGTTACGGAAAATGCTTCCTCCTTTTAAACTTGGGTTAGGAGGGTCTTTTGGTTCAGGGGATCAATGGATGTCTTGGATCGCTTTGGAAGATTGGATTGCGGCCGTACATCATCTGATGCTGAAAGGTGAATCGGGAGCGTATAATTTGGTATCCCCGAATCCAGAGCGGAACAAGTCCTTTGGCAAGACACTGGCCTCAGTGTTGCGAAGGCCAGCCTTTTTTAACGTCCCTGCTCCATTGCTTAAGGCTGCGATTGGCGAGTTTGCCGAAGAAGGGCTCCTGTCCAGTTGCCGTGCGGAGCCAAAAGGTCTGCTCGACGCAGGATATCGATTTTTGTATCCTAAACTTGGTGACGCGTTAAAACTGGTTTTAGGACGCAGTTGAGGCCTCGAAACAGTGGTGCAGATGACCTCGGTTTGGGTTGGAAATTCTAGCTCTAGAAGATTGACTCACTTAGGCAAGAAGCAGATAAATGGTGGAACCATGGCAAAGATATACCCGAATGTAACGGCGGCGATAGGCAACACGCCCTTGATAAAACTGAACGCGCTAGCGGAAGGTCTGGATGCGGAGATTTACGTTAAGTGCGAATATTTCAATCCACTCTCAAGTGTTAAGGATCGAATCGGAATCGCGATGATCGAAGCGGCTGAAAAGGCGGGAAAACTCACCCAAGGTGGAGTGATTATCGAGCCCACTTCGGGGAACACAGGGATCGCCCTGGCGTTCATTGCTGCCGCTAAAGGCTATCGACTCATCCTCACCATGCCAGAGACGATGTCGATGGAACGTCGCATTCTGCTAAATATGTTAGGCGCTGAACTCGTTTTGACTCCGGGGCCCAAAGGAATGCCGGGAGCCATCGCTCGAGCCCAAGAGCTAGTAGCGGAAATTGGAGACAAGGCGTTTATGCCACAGCAGTTCGAGAACCCGGCTAACCCAGAGATCCACCGTCGCACAACCGCTGAGGAAATTTGGGACGCGACAGGCGGGGAGATAGACGCATTTGTTTCGGGGGTTGGAACAGGAGGGACTATCACCGGAGTTTCAGAGGTAATCAAAAGTCGGCGTAGCATGATGGCGGTTGCGGTCGAGCCGGTAAATAGCCCCGTCATCTCGGGCGGCAATCCGGGGCCGCACAAAATTCAGGGAATCGGCGCGGGCTTTATCCCCAGAAATTGCAATACGGGTATCATAGACGATGTCATTAAAGTAGAGAACGATGATGCGTTTGCCACCGCTCGGGCCGCAGCGTTGAAGGACGGGCTCAGCGTTGGCATTTCTTCTGGGGCGACGATTTGGGCGGCAATAGAATTAGCGAAGAGACCCGAAATGGCCGGGAAGCGAATTGTAACGGTTGCCGCGAGCAGCGGCGAGCGTTACATCAGCACGCCTCTAGGAGAAGCCGCTCGAGAAGCCGCTAACGGGGCGGTCGCCTCGTAAAATCGAGCCATAGCAGATTAAATGAATTTGGCGGGTACCTCTTTGAGAGTACTCGCTTTTTTTGGTCGTTGTCGGATGGAAATCTGTTAGTATAATAAAATTATAACCTAAAAGTATGGATTTAGGCCCAAGGGTTATAAATTAATAGATTTCAGTTATGATTTTCAATACGCGGCCTGATTTGAATGTTAAGAAAGCATCGATATTGGTTTACAATGTTGATAGACAGGTTTTTGCAGACTCCTTGCACGCAAATGATTGTGATGAACTGGTTCTTATCACTCAAGGAAGCGGTAATTTTCAAATTGGCTCCTCAGAGGCTGCCTTTGGACCCGGAACGATCGTCTATGTAAGGGCTGGTACGTTGAGGTTTTGGAAAGCGGAAACCAGGGGAGGGCAATCGGTTCCTATTTCGGGTCTTGTCATTCAGATTCCGGTCCAAGCGCTTTCCACTGACTTTCTGGAACTCGAAGAGGCGGCGGGTGTGCGAGCCTATCTGAAGAGGATAGGTCAAGGGGGTCATGTTCGCCTTCAGGCTTATCAGCGCATCGAAGCGCGATTGAAGACAATTCTCGGCGCGAAGGGAATGCTCCGGATCGCTCGAACCCACGCCTTGCTCGACCTTCTTTCAAATGTGGACGGCTGGCAAGTCTTTGAAGAAGAGGAGCTAGCTGGTAGAAGTGGTAAAGATCAGGCCCGATTAAAACGAGTTTATCACTATCTAGAGGATCATTTTAGTTCTAGGGTTGAGCGAAACGCTCTCGCCCAGCTGGTGGGGATGGAGCCGAACTCGTTTTCAAGGTTCTTCCGAAGGGCAAGCGGGCAGAAACTGGCGGACTATTTGGCGGTGATTCGAGTGCGGCACGCAGCCACACTATTAGGGGCGCGTCGGCGCATGCCCGTTTCTAAAATAGCCAGCGAAAGCGGTTTTAGAAACGTAAGCGCATTCAATCGGCAGTTTAAAAAGAGGCTTGGCGTTACGCCTCGTTCCTATCGAAAAGAGCTCAATTCCGAGCCTGTGCAGCCCTAGCTCGTCGATGTCGGAGAACTGAGAATCTAACTTGCCTGAAAGGGCGACACGTTGGATCGTTTAGTAAAACCAATCTTTAGTTTTAAAAAATGAGCCAGTCATTATTCGAAAAAGTATGGGACGCGCATGCGGTCAAAACGCTGTCGAACGGTCAAACGCAATTGCTTATCGGAACTCATCTCATTCATGAGGTTACGAGTCCGCAGGCCTTTGGCATGTTGCGCGATCTCAATTTGAAAGTCGCCTATCCGCATCGTACGTTCGCTACGGTAGACCATATCGTACCGACCGACCAACGCCAGGAGCCATTCGCGGATCCGCTGGCCGATGCGATGATCCGGGAGTTGCGCCGCAATTGCGAGGAAACCGGAGTGACTTTCTTTGACCTGCCGAGCGGAAAGCAAGGGATCGTGCACGTGGTGGGACCCGAGCAAGGCATAACGCAGCCCGGAACCACGATTGCTTGTGGCGACTCTCACACCTCGACGCACGGAGCGTTTGGGGCGATCGCTTTCGGAATTGGAACTACCCAGATTCGTGACTTGCTCGCCACCCAGACAATGGCGTTGGCTAAACTCAAGGTTCGTCGAATCAATGTGAACGGTGAGCTACACCCCGGCGTTTATGCCAAAGACGTCATCTTGCACATCATCCGAAAGCTAGGAGTAAAAGGGGGAACCGGCTTTGCGTACGAATATGGTGGATCGGTATTCGACAACTTTTCCATGGAGGAGCGCATGACGGTTTGCAACATGTCTATTGAAGGTGGCGCCCGTGCAGGATACGTCAATCCGGACGAGAAAACGTTCGAGTACTTGAAAGGCCGCCCCTATTCGCCGTCGGGCGACGAATGGGATGCTGCGGTGGAGCGTTGGAGGTCTTTTGCGAGCGATCCGGATTGTGAATACGACGACGTCGTGGAATTCGATGCGGCGGACATTGCTCCAACCGTCACATGGGGCATCAATCCCGAGCAGGCGATTTCAGTAGTAGAGAGTGTACCTACCGTAGAAGGGTCTGCGGAAAAGGACAAGGCTCTCGTTGCGGAAGCCCTAGAGTACATGAAGTTGCCTGCTGGCGCCCCTATCAAGGGTACGAAAGTGGATGTTTGTTTCATAGGTTCCTGTACCAATGGGCGTCTGTCGGACTTTGAAGAAGTGGCGAAATACTTGGAGGGTCAAAAAGTGGCCGAGGGCGTCAAGGCGATTGCGGTACCCGGTTCTCAAGTGGTGGACTTAATATGCCGCGAGAAGGGCTTGCACACAGTGTTTGAAAATGCCGGTTTCGAATGGCGGGGAGCGGGTTGCTCGATGTGTTTGGCGATGAATCCGGACAAGCTTATCGGTGACCAGTTGAGCGCTAGCTCGAGCAATCGGAATTTCAAGGGGCGCCAAGGTAGCCCGACCGGTCGAACGGTATTGATGAGTCCTGTAATGGTAGCCGCAGCTGCGATTAAAGGAGAGATTGCCGATGCTCGTGAGGTGTTCGGGGTCGGTGAACTGGCGAACGCTTAAATTGGGAGAAACTAAGATAAGATGGCATTAGAAAAAATCACACAAGTAAGCGGCAAAGGCGTCTATGTCGCTGGAAATGAAATCGACACGGACCGAATTATCCCGGCTCGTTTCATGAAGTGCGTCACTTTTGACGGACTCGGCGAGTACCTCTTCTACGACGTGCGCAAGAACGAAGACGGAAGCGACAAGGATCACCCGCTAAACGATAATCGATTCAGCGACGCGACGATACTGCTTTCAGGCGAGAATTTTGGTTGCGGCAGCTCCCGTGAGCACGCGCCCCAGGCGCTCTACCGTTACGGTTTCCGAGGCATTGTCGCTGAGAGCTATGCAGAGATCTTTTTTGGCAACTGCACCACTCTGGGCATTCCGTGTTTTTGCGCGACGAAAGAAGACATTCGGACGATGGCCGCTGCAATTGAGGCGGATCCTTCCCTGGAAATCACTCTGGATGTTGAGAACGAACGTATTCGTTTTGGTGACCAGAATCTGACCGCTGTGGTAAGAGAATCGGCTCGCAAGGCTCTCAGTGAGGGCAAGTGGGACATGATCGGCGAGTTGACGGAAGGGGAGCCGGAAGTCGTGAAAGTAGTGGCTGGATTGCCCTACATGGCTCCGTAGCTGAAGATCATCGGTAATTTTTAAACGCGGGACCTGTTCCAGGTCTCGCGTATTTTATGGAAGAAGGAGTTGTTTAGATTACTGGCACATGAACGGGCGGGAATTGGGATCCATTCGTATTTT
This sequence comes from uncultured Opitutaceae bacterium, assembly GCA_937942145.1. Taxonomy (GTDB): domain Bacteria; phylum Verrucomicrobiota; class Verrucomicrobiia; order Opitutales; family Opitutaceae; genus Pelagisphaera. The sequence goes on along the minus strand of CALDFV010000221.1, from coordinate 7,276 downwards.
GGTCTAGGGCGAACTTGCGTTTGAACAAGGATTGGTAATATGGGTCATTTAATCATCCCTTATCAGACCTCAGTAACTTAGTGAAAGCATGATAGATATTCTCAAAGGAGCCGGTATTTTCGTCTATCCGCTCATGGTGTGTTCCATTGTCGGGTGCTTTATCATATTTGAACGCATGTTCGCGCTGCGCCGTGCGGCGATCATTCCCAACCACATCGTTGAGGGAATCGTGGAAGGAAGTCCATCTGATGGCGGCGGAAACTCGTCTCTCGGTCGCGTGATCGCCTATTGGAAGCGACATTCCCAAGATAGCGGGGCCGTAAAAGCGTATGCCCGTCTGGAAGTGAATCGTATGGAGCGTGGATTCGTTTTTCTAGAGATCATTATCGGGGCGGCTCCCTTGCTGGGGTTGTTGGGAACGGTAACGGGCCTTGTCCAAGTATTTGGAAATGTTTCTCTGGATACGGGGATGCCGGACCCTTCCGCATTCACGCAGGGGATTGCCTTGGCCCTCACCACAACCGTGATTGGACTCGCCGTAGCAATACCCTGTCTAATTGCCAACGGCTACTTGCAGCGGCGCGTCGAAACCTATGCCGTGCAGTTCGAGTCTTTGCTCGAGCAAATGGGCCTCGAAGATTCATGAGTCTAATCGCTCGCAGACGGAGCAAGGCGAATATCAATATCATCCCCTTAATGGATGTATTGACAATATTGATATTCTTTTTTCTCGTTAGCATGCAGTTCAAGGAAATGACGACCTTGAATTTAACCCTTCCGAAGATCGAATCTGCCGGTCGCAATGACTATCCAGAACGTATTTTGGTGGGAATAGACGAGGGTGGTCAGATATTTTTGGAAAACCAGCCGGTGCCGATGGACGAGCTTCAGGCTGTGCTTTCGAGGGTTTCGGAGATTTCAAATGATGTCCCGGTGCTTATTAAGGCTCACAATATGACTCCTTTGCAGACGATCACGGATGTTATGGATGCCTGCCGGCTAAATGGACTGAGTAAGATCCGGATACAATCGAGATAAGGAGACGGCTCGTTCGAAGACCCTGCGGGAATATTTAGTGCTCCCTTTCGGAATGAACGGGGTATTTTCATGCCAGAGAAGGCGCCAATAGGGGAACTAACTAACGGTTTATAAGTCCAAATTCGTCTAAAGTTGAATAACTCCTCAAGGTAATGCGTCTCAATAGACGATCCATGGGCCAACGGGGACAAACCTCGTTGACAAATGGTTGTAACTTGAACTCCATTTTCGGAGTTATCTCTCTAAATCTAGTCGTATAATTATCTATGAAAAAAAGATCTCTCATCCTAACTCTCTCAATGCTTTTGGCGTATGTTCCTTTTGTAGAAGCAAATAGCCATGAAGATGGGGAGCATGACCACACCGCTCTCGAAGACCAAATGAGTGCGATGAACAAGGCCTGGCGCTCGATACGCAGACAAATCAAGGATTCCTCAAAGAACGAGTCGACCCTTGCCTTAGTAGCGAAAGTAAAGAAAGCGGCTCAAGAATCGGCCAAACTGACTCCAATTCTCGCAGGCGATCTTTCCGGCGATGAGAAGAAGAAGTTCATGGAAGGTTACCAAAAGGCGATGAAGCGGACTACAGGCTTGATTAGCCAGCTCGAAGCTGCCTTGAAATCAGGTGACAATGCGGGGGCGGAAGAGATCGTAGCTAAGATCAATGACGCTCGCAAGCACGGCCACGAAAAGTACAAGCCGGAAGACGACTAGTCGTCGCTCTTTCTCTGAAACAATTTTGTAACGCCTGCCATTTACGGCAGGTGTTTTTTTGTAGCTAAAGCATTGAATCCACGTTTCAGAGGCGCGAGATTGATAAGGTGAATGTGAGGCTCCCTTTTGGAAAAACCCAGGTCGAACTCGATTTGAGCGGAATCAATGCGACGGTGCTAGAGCCTCGCTTCGTCGCCGGTCTGGATGATGAGAAGGGGGCTTTTTTTCAGGCGTGCGATTCTCCGATTGGGGCAAACCCACTGAAGGAATCGATCGAATCAGGTGATCGGGTAGCCATCCTGATTCCTGACGCCACCAGGCCCTTCCCCAGTCACCGCGTTTTGCCTTGGCTCATGGAGGCCATCGATCACGTGGCTAAGGAGAATGTGGTGATTATCAACGGAACCGGATCTCACCGTGGAAATACGCCTGAGGAGCTGATTGCGATGGTGGGAAGCGAGATCTATGAAAATTACCGCGTTGTAAATCATAGTGCCCATGAACCGGAGGGACTGACCCATGTGGGGAAGTCTCCTTTTGGATACGATGTGTACCAAAATAGTGATTACGTAAATGCTGACAAACGGATATTGGCGGGCTTTATCGAGCCTCACTTTATGGCGGGATACTCGGGAGGATACAAAGCTGCCTTCCCGGGTGTGACGGATATTGACGCTATTATGCGGTACCACAGCGCGATGGTGGTAGGCGATCCGTTGAGCTCTTGGGGCAATCTCGAAAACAATCCCACCCAAGAGCATGTGCGAGCGGGCGGGAAACTGCTGGGGGCGGATTTCCTTGTCAACGTGACGCTCAATAAGGATCGGGCGATCACGCGCTTTTTTTGCGGCGACGTGATTGAGGCCCACGAGGCGGGTTGCGCCTACGTGAAAGAAAGCGCGATGATCGAATGCGATAAGCCATTCCCGATTGTGATTACGAGCAACAATGGCTATCCGCTGGACCAGAATCTGTATCAGTCTGTCAAGGGGATGTCAGCCGCAGCCCAGATCGTCGAGGTGGGGGGCCTTATTTTGGTGGCGGCTGAATGCTCAGACGGTTTCCCGGAGCACGGTAATTATCGTAAACTGCTTTTTGATTACCCGAGCCCGGCAGCCTTGCTGGATGCGATTCGCCAGCCGGGATTTTCGGTATTTGATCAGTGGCAGGTTCAGCTCCAAGCGCTCATTTGCCAAAAGGCTCGTGTCGGGATCCTGTCAACATTGGAACCCTCGGAAGTCCGCAAGGGGCATTTGACGCCCGTTGAATCGTTACAAGAGGCCCTAGAAACGGAATTGGATAGAGTTGGGAGAGAAACTCCGGTCGCTATATTGCCGGAAGGTCCTGTCACCGTTCCGTATCTCCAGTAGCGCCTTAGCCCTCAATTTGGCAGAGCGTGGATTTGATACTGACAATCCGGCTATCTTAGCTTTGAATCGCGAGTAATCCCTTTTCTCAACCTCTCTTAATACATGAAAATAAATAGACTGATATCGCTTTCCATCTTATTCCTACTCACCGCCGCTGCGTCGCACGGAGAGGAGGGTCGCGTTTTTGAAATGCGGACTTACTACGCCCACGAAGGTAAGCTCGACGAGCTCCTGACGCGATTTCGGGATCATACCGTCGCCCTATTCGAAAAGCATGGCATGGAGAATGTCGGTTACTTCGTTCCGGCGGAAAACAAAGACAACAAGCTGATCTACTTTCTCTCTTATCCTAGTAGGGAAGCTCGCCAGAAATCGTGGAAGGCTTTCGGTTCCGATCCTGATTGGAAGGCTGCCTTTGCGGCTTCCAAAGTGAATGGCAAGCTCGTGGCTAAGGTGGAGAACCAGTTTCTTGAATTTGCCGACTACTCACCAAAATTGAAAATCAAAAAGTCCCGCTCGCCGCGGTTCTTTGAGTTGAGAACCTACCACACGGCGGAAGGCATGCTGAGCCATTTGGATAGTCGTTTTGCTAATCATACTATGCGAATTTTCAAAAAGCATGGCATGACCAATGTTGCTTATTGGCATCCAATGGAAGACCAAGAAGGGCACGGGGACACGCTGGTGTATTTGTTGGCATACAAGGACGAGGCCGCACACAAAAAAGCCTGGGACGGATTCCGAACGGATCCCCAATGGAAAGTAGTTGCAGCGGAGTCGAAGGAAAAGGCTGGGGGTTCGATTCTCGTCAAGAATGGCGTGGACTCGATCAAAATGGTTCCGGTTGATTTTTCGCGAATGCAATAGGGACTTGGCGGAACAGCGAAACTTTGACTTTCGCTTTTCCACCGGAATTTGGATACCAGATTAGGTAGAGGGTGATCTCCGAGCGCCCCTGTATTAGATACCTGAGTGGGGGCTCGGAGATCCCCCGCTACCTGTGACAATGTCCCTTTCTTCCAACACCATACTCGTCACCTGCCCGAAGGCGTGCTCATCCTATCTAAAGGACGAGCTTGAAGAGCTTGGCTTTCCGGTTTTACGGGAAGCTCCGGCGGGAGTATTTACGAAAGGGAGCCTGGAGGACTGTATGCGGTTGAATTTGCTGTTGCGGACTGGCTTGCGGGTCCTCTGGCAGGTTGCGGACTTTGAAGCGATTGATGGGGATCAGCTTTACAAGAAATCCGTTCGTCTACCCTGGGAGTCCTGGATACCGGCAGATGGATATGTTTCAATCGGTTCCTCCATTCGGAACGATACGATCCGAAATACCAACTTCGCTGGTTTGCGGCTGAAAGACGCATTGGTTGACCGGATACGAGAAAAGCGGGGAAGGCGGCCAGACACTGGCAATGACTCGGACCGGGCAATGATATTTCTGTACTGGCATGAAGAGGAGGTTTGCATCTATTTGGATACGTCGGGAGTGCCGATCAGCAATCGTGGCTACCGGGTTAGTCCAGGGAAAGCTCCCATGCGTGAGAACTTAGCGGCATCGGTTTTGAGGGCGACGCGATGGGATAGGGCTTCACCGCTGGTGAATCCCATGTGCGGTAGTGGTACCCTTGCGATTGAAGCGGCCTTGTGGGCTTTGGGAAAGACGCCGGGACTGTTGCGAGACAACTTCGCCTTCATGCATTTAGAGGGTTATCGGGTAAGCGATTTCGAGAAAATTCGAGCCGAGTTGAAGACCAAAGGATCCGATCGATTGGATTTCCCCATCATTGCGACGGATCGCGATCCGGCTGCGATTGAGGCAGCCCTAAGAAACGCGGAATTTGCCGGAGTCGAACATCTGATTGAATTCGATGTGTGCGATTTCAGACGAACGCGAGTACCGGAAGGTCCGGGAGTTTTAATTTTCAATCCCGAGTACGGTGACCGAATGGGCGAAGAGCAGAAACTAATTCCGACGTATCAGGAAATAGGAGACTTCTTTAAGCAAAAATGCGCTGGCTATTGGGGGTATGTGTTTACCGGCAATCGAGGATTGGCCAAACGAGTAGGTCTGAAGACCCGGCGAAAGATCGAATTCTACAACGGACCTATTGAGTGTCGGCTGCTGGAGTACGAAATGTACGCGGGCACTCGAAATCCGAAGTATGCGAGTTCACAAATCGATCCAAAAGGCGATGCTTAGAATCGAAGTCCCATACCGATGCTCGCTTGTCGAGGCGCATTGGGACGAGGGCCATCGGTGAGGCGTCCCGCGAGGCTCTGCTCATCAAGGAGATTGGTTACGTTCACGAACGCTTCTGCGTGTTCGTTGATGAAGTAAGTGGCGGACAGGTCTACAATGAATTGACTTTCAATCAGTCCAAAGCGGGCATCTGGACTGCCTGAGGGGTCGAGCTCTTGCATGGAATTGGAGCCGCTGCCGAAGGTGCTGTCAGTGTAATTGAGATTTGCTGACAACCTAAATGTATCAAACTCGAGGTTGGCGGCGAGATTGAGCTGCCATTCTGGAACGTACGGGAAAGCGTTTCCGATCACGGCTCCAGCGAAAATCGACTCGGCGTTGACGTCGGTGGAGTTGGATTTGAATGCGGCATCAGTATAAGTGGCGCTCACCGAGATGGGAGCTTTAAATTCGAATGCGCCCTTAGCGGTGGGGTCCCAACCGAATATGGCTTCTACACCGCGAGATCGCGCTTCCCCAATGTTTTGAGGATTACTGGTACCGGTTGCGATGTTGTCGATAGTTGCGAGATCGTCAAAATGGGTATTGAATCCCACAAGCTCTGCATAGATCCCTTTGGAGTTGTCGAAGCGGATACCGGTTTCGAAACTGATGCTGGTCTCTTCGTCAAGTTGCCGGCCGGGACGGGAAGCGGACCGGGGACCTGGGACGGAGAAGCCGCGGTAGATTCCGGCAAAAAGGTTCGAGCTCTCGTCGCTCTGGTAGCTGAATCCGATTCCTGGGGCGAAGATGTCTAGTGTTCGCGAAGCATCTCCAGTCGGAATATTGTCTCCGTTATTTTCAAAGTCTATATAGTGGTAGTCGATACGCTCGTATCGGAGCCCTGGTATGATGGAGAATCTTCCAAGACGGATTGTGTCTTCTATGAAAAGAGCGGTAGCTTCAGATTCTTGTAAACGGTTGCCTCCGCTTCCAGGGCCGTCGGATACCATCGATGTGATCGCTCCCGAAGAATCCTGGAAGTACTGGACGTCGTCCTGGAAACGCCTCACTTGGTCTTGATGGAATCGAGTTCCAATGATTAGATGGTGGACCGTTTCCCCTGCGTCGAAATCCACATTAAGCGTCGCTTGAACTCCTTTAGCGATGTAGTCGCGGTTGTTGTTGCGATACTCGTACTGGCCCGCTCGCGTTCCTTGTAGCACTTCTAAAGGCTTGTTGTCGTGGATACCTGCGAGCGCCTGATAGAGCAGAACGGTGGGTGTGCTGTCGATGAAACCGTCTCCATCGGAATCGATGTCTTTAATTTCCTTCAGCTTGTACCAGTTCCGATTGAAGGCATTGTAGTAAGCGGTCGCGGATAAAGAAGCGTTGTCGCTGAGGGCGACGGAATAGCGTAGATAGTTCCTGAAATGCTGCGTATCGATGTTGTCGTCACGAGAAGCCGCATAGCGTCGATTCGGATTCTGAAGGAAGTCCGTGGTTGAAAGCCCTAGATAGGTTTCGTCGGCATTCTTGTCCATGTACCCGGTCTTAAGTTCGAAGTACTGGCGGTTTTCCGTTTTGGGTGACCAGCTCAGCTTAAGCATTGAGTCGTGATTTTGGAATCCCGTGCCTCTGGAAGATCCATCGAAACCGGCAGTCGAATCGATCGACTTGAACCCATCGGTTTCCCGATAGTAGGTTTCTACTAAATAGCCGAATTCACCCGCAGATGAGTCGACGCGGTCGCCCGTCCATAGATGTAGTCGCGTGTCATTTTCTGTTCCATACGAGAAGCGCAGGTAACTCGATTTATGGTGGGGAATGGGTGTGGAGAGATAGTTGATGACACCCCCGGTAGTATGCGGTCCGTGTTGAATCTGACTTGAGCCTTTCAAGACTTCCAGACCGATCATACGGCCCACCGTGGGCGTGTAGTACGCGGATGGAGCGGAGTAGGAAGCCGGCGCTGC
>CALDFV010000220.1 GCA_937942145.1 uncultured Opitutaceae bacterium | reverse complement strand
CCCACTTGAGCCCGAGCGAGTTTCATTTGGATCCAAATTAGTTTCATATCGTATCTTTATTTGAGGGATAGACGAAAATCAATGCTAGTTACAACCGCAACCGCCGCCGCCTACACCTTCGCCGCCCGTTGAGGCTTCACGGGAAAATTGTATATGAGAATTCATTACGGATGCCAGTTCATCACGATCGGAACGCATCGTATAGTCCGACAGGTTCCCTTTCTGATAGGGTTCAACCGTAGCGCAACCCACGCCAAAAGCCATGAGGGCAACAAGAGTAGTCCCAGCGAAAACATTTTGGAATATTCGTTTCATTCTGTTAGTAGAGCTTGAATTTGATGGGTTAAATTTTCTACCGACTCCTTGCCATGCCACCCCTCATGCGCGAATCGGATAACGCCTTTGCGATCCACTAAAAAGGAAGACGGCATAACACTGATTTCTGCCGCTTTCACCAACTGCTGCCCGGCATCGTGCGGCGTCGCGAAGCTCGGCTTTTGCTTGTCGAGGAAACGTTGCATCTGATTTGCCTTTTGGTCCACGCTCACGGCAACTATTTGGAATCCCTCATCCTTGAACTTCTGGTACAATTTCTCCATTTCCGGGAACGCCGCTTTACACGGGGCACACCAGGAAGCCCAGAAGTCCACGAGCGTCACTTTTCCTTTCATTTCCGGTACCTCCCCTTCGAGAGCGAAATCTTCCAAAGTTGACGGTAACTCCGTACCCGAACCCCACCCTTCGGCTTGGACCAACGACACACAGGACAGAGCGGCTATTGCCGCCAGACTAATTTTCAACCAGATTTTCATAGAATTTAGATGTTTGCTGTATCCCGGAATTCATGACGATACATCCTTCTGCGCCAAAAGTTCCTTCCACCATTTTCAACCCTTCTTCCTCGCCCAAGACAAATACCGTGGTGGAAAGGACTCCTGCCTCTAGACAGGAATTTGCGGCGATCGTTACCGCTAAAATGCCATTGATAACCGGCCGGCCAGAGCGAGGATCTAAAATATGCCCGAACCGTTGCCCGCTATGCTCAAAGAAACGGCGATAGTCCCCAGAGGTCGCGATCCCTAAATTAATGGCGGCCAGACTGCCCCACGAGGATCCGGGGACTTCCGGATTTTCGAGACCAATGTGCCAGGCTGGGCCGTTCGGAGGCGTTCCGATTGCGTGAATGTCTCTGCCAAAGTCCACGAGGCAACCCGTCAAGCCATGTCCCACCGCGATGGCCGCCACTTTATCCACGGCATACTCCTTGCCGAAGCCTCCCAAATCCAATGACATTCCTTTTTCCGGTAGAAATACACCTCCTGGCTTTCGTTCAACCTTTCTCCATCCCACCAGAGACCGCGCGCTCTCGACCTCAGTATCGGATGGCAATTGTGTGTGGGTTCTCCGGTAATCCCATAGATGAATGAGCGGCAGCATCGTGGGGTCCAAAACCCCTTGGGTCATGAAATGCAAATCGTCGCAAATCGCGAAAATAGACTCTACTTCCGTATCGATCTCAGTCCACGCAACGCCCGCATTCCGGTTGATCTCACTGATGAGACTATTGTCCCTAAACCGTGAATACTTGGTTTCAAAATTAGCTACCCATTGCACCGCCTCTTTTGAAAAAGCTGCAGCCTGGTCATTGCTTCCCGCGGAAAACTGCACCCGACAATCCGTTCCCAAGGCCTTGAACCGCAAATCGTACAAGCCACGCTTCGGGTCGAATGAAACCCGAGCATCAATTTTCATTGCCGCTTGTTTCTCCATTAGAACCATAGTGACGCGCCCAACGTTAAAACATCCGCATCTGGAAAAGCAGACTGCGGCGTTTCATCTTTTCCTTCCATCTCATAACGCTCAAAAGCCGCATCGACACTAAAGCGATCCCCAAACTTGTAGATCACTTTCACCCCGTAAGTATGGGTGTCGAACTTCGCCAGCCGGTAGTCTGCGGAATAAAAGGGGGCCACACCTTGAAGAGAGGCACGAGGGTCAATTACGGTTCCAGTCAAATCAAGCGTATAGAAATCCGCAGAATTTTGGGTATAGTAACGGTATTTCGGGCGAATAATCAGATTCTCCCCAATTTTCTGATACCACTCCAGGTCAAAGGTACTGCTCTCCACTCCCCAGTTGTCATTGAAATAACGATAATCTAAATCCAGACTGCCTCCCGCTTGATCGAAAAAGCGCTTTACGTTGAAAAACCATATATGCCGCCTTCGGTCTGTGGGTCGGTTCTCCGCGAACGTCAGAGGCAGGAAGATATCTGGGAGAACTTCCGTTTCCCGCCGGATAATTTTATAAGGATCACTCAAGTAACCGCTGAAATCACTGTATGTGTAATTTAGGGCTACAATCGTGTTCGGATCGACTACCTGGCTTATGCCGAGAAAATAGTCGTAGCTCTCTTTTTCCCGATGCTCGTTAAAGAAGGTCGGTCGAACGTCGTCGTCGATGAACGATATGCCATAGCTCAGACCCGTGTTTCGCTTGTTGTACTCAGACGTTTGCGAATACGAGTAACCTCGAGATAGAAAGTCGCTTTCCGAACTATGCGAGTACTGAAAGGTCGATTTGTGGATTCCGTGGGTCCAGTCCAAGTCGATCACCCCTGCTTCGCGAACATCGGTGAGATTGGAAAGCGGAACGTTAACGCCATCATCCGCAGGAACGCCACTTGGCGTCGCCCCCGATATCGCATCGTGAACCCCGTGACCTTTGAGAGTGATCCGGTTGCTCACCTTCTTCTCGAAACCCATGTAACGGGAGATCACCCTAATTCGGTCATTGTCCTCGCTGTAGTCCTGCCACTTGACCGAAATGTGGTCTTCGGCATGCGACACTCTGGCCCCGAACAAGTACAGATAGCCCGCAAAAACGAAAATTCGCACAGATCGGGGGAGAGAAAGAAAGATTGTTCGGCTCATAACGAGTCAATTGATAAGGGAAAAGCGATATCGAGCTTCTACGCGCGGGCGCGAAGCCCCGGTTTCAGCGAATGCTATGGAATCTGCAAAAACCATCAGCTGTGACGAGCCTGATACACTCGCGGTTACACTGTTTACGGCCTTTTAAAAAATTTATAGCGGGACATTACTCGGGCCTCCATGCCAATATCCCTACGCTTACCAAGGCAATCCGTTCCTGCTACGGTATCTGTCACGAGTAACTGTGGATTCTCCTAAAAACCAATACCTGTTTGTCTACGGCACCCTTCGAAGTGACCAACCAGAGCACCGAACCCATAGTCCACCGTTCCTATCTCGCTCGATCGCCTCCGTCACGGGAACGCTTTACGAGCTAGAGGAAGGTTATCCCCTATTAATCGTACCTGCTCCTTCGATCGTATTGACCGCTAGCCGAGACTGGCTAAGAGACTGGAATCAGGCCACTATGTTCGACTTGGCAACCATTCCGGACCCTTCCCAAGAAAGATCTTCCCGCATCTGGGGAGAATTGATCGAAATACCCCTCGAGCCAGATGCCTTAACCAAACCTGACAAGTGGGAAGGGTTCAGTCTCGATCGTCCAAGCATCTATCAACGAGTAATCATCCCGGCAGCTCTCGCAGATGGGAGGATGGTGGCTGCCTGGGCTTATGTCGCGACGCAAATCCCAGCCACCGCTAAACTCATTCCGGATGGATTTTGGGAGCGCCCTAAGAAGCTCCGTTGAAACAGGGGCCAGCGATTAGAAGGGAGACTCTTCCAAGTCGTCTAGATTACCGTCACCAGATTCGCCGGTTACCTGAGCGAGATTGCTGTCCACTTCACCGCCACCGTTCTCAATACGCCAAGCCTGCAGGTTCACATAATACTTCCCTTTGTATTCGTTTCCTCGAATGTTAAAGCTGACTTTTACGCGGTCTCCCGTGCGAACTTTTTCGAGAAGTTCGATTTTGTCCTTCGTACACTCGAATTTTACGTCTTGAGGAAATTTCTCTTCAGATGTGACCACAAACTCGCGTTTTTGAAACCCACTTCCGAAGGTTTGCGTGTCCTCTATCAATTTAACGGTGCCTTCCAATTCGTACATGCAGGTTATCATGCAACTCATTCAATCGATGTTAAGCAAAAAGTAGCTAAGTGGCTCATCTAATCTTGATCGCTTTTGCCCGGCCACCTGAACCTCCATCATATCCATAGGCTCCCGCTGGATGTCTGGCTGGGGCTTTCGGGAGCCTCGAAACGCTGACCTCCAAACAAGGATCGAGGGTGGGCGCCCCACGCCAATTTAGTAAATCGCATTGACTAGGGAGGAAAGTCTAACGCTCTCGTTCAATGCGTCGCTAGAATCCAAATACGTTTGCACTCTTTCAGGAGCAATCACAGACCAGCCCTGCAGGGCTCCAAACAATGCCTCCTCGCGATCTAAGCTGGCGACTCCATAGGCCAATTCCGCAAAGCGAACCGTACTATCAAAATCGTCGTGTCCTATCTCGTAAAGGGAGTCGTAATACGCATCATATCTTGAAGCGGATGACTCTATCGTAGCGAGCCAGGAAATGGAGACGTCCGGATTCCGTCGCGCAAACAATCGAGCGCTTTCCGAAGCAACGGAGTCACGCTTAAAGGGACTCTGAAGATTCGAATGAAATCGCTCAAGATCCTGGTACACCTCATTCAAAATGAGGTCTTTCGCAATAAAGCGCGCCCCTTTACTGGTGACTTGATCCTGATTCTCCAATGTCCAAGTCATCGCTCCCCTTGAATCCCGCTGCGCCCATTCGTCGATGACCGCATCCATGATCGCAGAGTCCACTAGGTCGTCGCTGGTAAAGTCGAGCTGGTTTAGAGTCTGAGCCGGATTTTCCGATACAACGTGAAACGCAATCAAATCCGCAAGTTCTAATCTAAGTCCCGGCTCCATCACCGTTTTCAACAAATCCGCAGCGAGCTGATAATTTCGCTGTTCCGACAAGACCACTTCAAGCGTCCCGTGAAACATCTCGTTTTGCAAATCGCGGTCGATGTATTCACCACTTTCGTCGATCCAAGCAGAGTCAATCCAATCCCAGGCAGACACGGCGTCGTATTTCGCCCAACCACCGGAAAGGGCGGTGGCCAGACGGGCTTTTTCAGAAGGCGTCAGGGTATAGAGCAACTCCAGAGCCCGTCTTGGATCCTGGGACGCAATGGATTGCAAAGCCAGACCCGCAGCTTCAAAAGCGCGGCGATCCTCCAGATCGAACGAAAGCGCCTCGATATAAAATTCCTCCAGCTCGTCGAGGTTTAGAACCGATAGCTTTCTCGCAAGAGTAAAGCCGCCGTCCTTGTCCTGCGATTCTAGAAACGAGCCAACAATCGCCTCCATCTGTCCAACGATCGGGCGCTCAGAGATCTCATCAACAGGGCTCAAGTCTTCTACCGGCTGAGCGGATTGTACCACGAACGAACGTTTAATCCGTGTATCCTGAACCAGCTGGTCTGCCCAACGGGCAAGCAGAAAGCCAATCGAGCAAACTCCCAGAAAAGCGATAACTACTTTGATAAAATTCAGCACCGATGCCATCCGGCGACTTTCTAGGGCAGTCTAATTGTTGGGCTCGATCTCTTTGAGAAACTTAAAGAGATCGCTATTGGTGGAGAGAATCATGGTCGTGTCTTGGTCGAACATTTTCTCATAGGTTTCCAGCGTTTTGACGAACTCGTAGTATTCTATAGATTTCGCGCTTTGATTAAAAGCGGCCGCGTAGATCTCAGTTGCTTTTGCATCTGCCCCGCCTCGAATCGTCTGCACTTGTTTATACGCTTCTGACTCTATTACTTGCAAGTCACGCTCTCTTGTACCTGTGATTTTGGCCGCTTCACCCGCCCCTTCCGAGCGGAACCGCTCGGCGATTTGTTGGCGCTCGCTTATCATCCTCTGAAAGATGTTTTGCTGGACGCTGTTGTTGTAGTTAATTCGTTTGAATCGAACATCCAACAGCTCGATGCCAAAATCAGTCAACTTGGTAGCGGCGTTTTCAAAAATCTCCTGTTCAATATTTGCACGTCCGATCGTGATAGGATTGAGCACCCCAATATTCCCCGGCGCGTCGGCCAAGGTAGCGTCCTGGTTAGGCTGGCGATCTTTTGTAGTGCGAATGACCTCGATCAGCTCGTGCTTGGCGATAGCGTTAAGGGTCTCGCTTCGCAGAATGTCATTTAATCGCGACTGCGCACTTCGCTCGTCCCGAAGACGGAGAAAATACTGCTTGGCATCGCTTATCTTCCAGCGCCCGAAAGTGTCTACCGAAATGTAGGTTTTATCCTTGGTCGGCATTTCCGTGGGAATCCCGTCCCATTCCAAGATCCGCTTTTCGATCATGTTAACCTCCTGAACGAAGGGAGTTCGAAAATGGAGACCCGCTTCAGTGATCGGCTCTCCAACTGGTTTTCCGAACTGCGTGATGATCGCCTGCTTAGTTTCAGGCACTGTGTAAGCAGACGCGAATAAGACAACTGCCGCGGCGAGCAAGATAACGATTGATAGTAAGCCTGTTAATTTCTTCATGTCTCTATCGGTTCTGTGCGTTCTCGTTGAGCTGGAGGAGCGGTAGGATTTGCTGAGCATCCGCATCGATCACGTACTTCTGGCCCAATTTAGGAAGTACTTCCTGCATTGTCTCCAAATAAAGAC
>CALDFV010000219.1 GCA_937942145.1 uncultured Opitutaceae bacterium | reverse complement strand
CATGCGAGAAACTGATTGGAAGTCAAACGAGTGAAAACCTCGATCCGGTTACCCGGTTCAATTTCCTTCTGGTCCAGAATCCACTCCCGAGCAAACAAAGCAAGTACCGCATCTCCCACCCATGCTTTAGCGCGTTTTTCCGTTTCATCCATAAAACGAAAGCAAGACCCTTAAAGATGCTCACCTCAACACTTTTTCAGGTAATCAAGAAGCGACAAGGACGAGTGGCATATAACGACGTCGACTTGTCCATAATTGAGAGCACTGATAGGAACATCGTTGTTGATCTATAGCGGAAAGCTACTGACAATCGTCTCATGTATCGTCGTCGTTTTCTTAAGTCCAGTGCCGCTGGATTCGCCCTCTCCGCTCTTACCTTGCCAAAGTTTGCGAACGCCGCAGGCATCGCCCCCAAGCGCGTCGGCCTGATCGGCACGGGATGGTAAGGGAAATGCGATCTTCTTCGGCTGATTCAAGTTGCTCCGGTCGAGGTAGTATCGCTCTGTGACGTCGACAGCCAAATGCTATCGGAGGCAGCCGATATCGTTGCGTCACGCCAACTCTCGAAGAAAAGGCCGCGAACTTACGGCGACTACCGAGAGATGCTCAAGGAAAAGGACTTGGACATTGTCCTCATCGACACTCCCGACCACTGGCATGCGTTGCCCATGATTGACGCCGTTAAAGCAGGTGCCGATGTCTATGTTCAAAAACCAACCGGTGTGGATGTGGTCGAAAGCCAGGCTATGCTTGCCGCCGCTCGAAAATACGGACGCGTCGTCCAAGTCGGCACCCAACGGCGCAGCACTCCGCACCTGGTCGAGGCCCGTGAGCTCATACAGGAAGGGAAACTAGGAAAGATCGCCCATGTTGAGCTTTGCTGCTACTACCATATGCGGGCCAAGGGAAACCCGCCCGACACCAATCCCCCCAGTCACCTCGACTATGAGATGTGGACAGGTCCTGCACCCATGCGCCCTTACAATAGCTTTGTCCATCCTCGTAAATGGAGAGCATTCACGGAATACGGTAACGGAATCGTTGGCGACATGTGTGTTCACATGTTAGATACAGCACGCTGGATGATGGATCGCGGTTGGCCAACGAAAATCAGTTCCAATGGCGGCATATTTGTGGATAAAGACAGCAAGGCCAACATCACGGACACCCAGACCGCTACCTTCGACTATGGAGATATGCAAATGGTTTGGAATCATAGATCATGGGGAACCGCCCCCGACCCAGATTATCCATGGGCCGCAATCTTCTACGGAGAAAAAGGTACACTCAAAGCCAGTGTTCACAAGTACGACTTCATTCCGCAGGACAAGAATCAAAAAGCTATCCATAAGGACGTCGCCTTCGAGCTTGAACAATACCCAGAAGACAAAACGGAAAAGGGGCTCGAAAAGCATGTAGCCCCTGCCATCCGAGGCCATATGAAAGACTTCCTCTCCTGCATTGAGACTCGCGCCAAACCGGTGGCGGACATTGAGCAAGGACATATCTCAAGCGCATCCTGCATCCTCGCGAACCTGGCCATGCAATTGGGTCGCACTCTAGAATGGGACCCGGTTAGCCACACGGTACGCGGAGACCACGAAGCAAACGCCCTACTGGCTCGACCCTATCGCTCTCCTTGGATACACCCGGATCCAGAGAGCGTGTAGTCATCTAGTAGCTGGGTACTACGTCGCCTTGCGCCGTAGCTACGTTAAAATTCATAGACTCACGTATCTCGTTACACAGAATTTGTAGCAACAGAACTCGGATCCACGCCATAACAACGGCGTGGATCCCAACCGAAACCCACCCCATCCATCCAAGTATGTCTGACAGAGCTCCTCGCTCCCCGTTGAAGCGACTACCCTCTCAACACTACAAGGGTTTCAGCTTCGTGCACTGGAGCATGACGATCGACAAAAGAAAACCGGATGGCTCAATTCGCTCCACCATGCCCGATTGCGAGAAGCCTTGCTGCACAGGCTAACTCGTTACGAACTTGCTTGTCCCACTTATACGTTATTGCCGGACCACGGACATTTCCCATTGATAGGAGTCGCAAGGTCAAGTGATCAACTGCGAGGTGTATCCTGTTTCCGTCGACAATGGGATAGCCTCCTGCAACTACCCTACGCACTACAGCATCAAGCCTACGACCACGTTCTTCCGGAAAAAGTCCGGATGCGGAGCGCCTTTCAGTCCGTGGCTCGCTATATTTCAGAAAATTCCGTCAGGGCACGCCTTTCAGCAAATGCCACTGCTTATCCTCACAGCGGATCTCTCCGTCCGGGCTATTCCAAAATAGACTTTCGGCAGACGAACTTCTGGGATAGCTTTTCGATAACCTACAATCAGAAAGTCGAGGATCCTGGACGCGCTGTGGTGTAACCGCGACGCCTTGCGCCGTGGCTACCATCAAAATTCTAGCCGTACTACTCTCGTAGCCAAGCCGTAACAACGGCGTGGGCCCAAACCTTCTGCTACCCCGCAATCTCTTGCTGATGGAAAATCGTCCAGTCGTCAGCGTTGTTCAAGTTAACCGCGTCGCGAAAAGCGCAATTCTCGTCGGTCAATCCAGCAGCGCCAAAGATCTCCGATCGGGTCTCATCAGAATGGATGTATCCAGTCACAGCCGCATTGTGAGCATCAACGTCTGAATTCGGATCCATGTTCTCCTTCACCCAAGCCTCGAACTCGAAATAGCTCGGCTTGTTCGTGTTGACGTAATTCAGGGTGGCCTCCCTATCCAAACCTAAAGCATCCAGCGTCATTTGATCGTACCCTGCTCCACAAGCTGGGTATTCGTCGTGCAACTTGCCCACGGCGCCAAGAGACATCTTTTGCCAAAAACGTGGCAGATGGAGAACGCCAAGCGGACCCGCGACTCCTGAACTGATGGTAGGAACTATCTTACTCATATTCTTTGATATTGGGGTTAATGGCTGTGTAGAAAATCCACGTTTTGAATTACGCCTTGTGGCGACCAGGGAAGGTTAATTCCGCAATGCCTGACTTGTCGAGTTCTCCCAAACCTTCACGCGTCATTAGGTCATATTGCGCTTTCGTGGCATCGTTTACGGGAAGCTTCAAATTCAATTCACTCGCCAATCCCTGTGCAATGCCCGAATCCTTCGCTGCATGCGAGGCGGAGAACCAGCAATCGTGATCCCGGGCGATCATGTCTTCGGAGTCGGTTTCAAGCACGCGGGAATTGGCTCCGGTCTGAGAAAACACTTCACAGATCATCTCTAGATCGTGACCAAGGGCACTTGCGAGGCCCAGTCCCTCCGCGAGACCAGCCGTATTGATGTTCATCACCATGTTCACCAGCGCCTTGACCTCAGCGGCACGCCCTGCGCCACCTTCGATAAACCGAAGTTTAACACTCAAATCCTCAAGTAGCTTCTGACAATTCTGATACGCGTCCGTATCTCCAGAAACCATGAGATACAACTGTCCCTCTCTAGCATGGCTGATACTCGACGCCATGCATGCCTCAAGCGTCTTCGCCCCTGCCGCTTGAGCCGCATTCGCCACTTCTCGATGAATAGCTGGAGACAAGGTAGCGCAGTTGATGAAGGTTTTTCCCGCCGCGGCCGTTAGCAAGTTGCTCTCTCCTTCCAGAAAAATCGACCGCATGGCCGCATCATCCGTTACCACGGTCAAAACGATATCGGAATGAGCGGTGACCTCAGCCAGCGAATCAAACGACTGGCTCCCGAGCTCTTCCGCCAAACTAGCCGCTATTCCCCGATTAATATCATAGATTGCGGACACGTTGTAGTTGCAATCTAATTTCAAGTGTCGAGCCATGTTTGCACCCATCCGGCCCACTCCAACAAATCCAATTTTTGCGCTCATCCAATGTCTAACGATAATTTTTGTTCTAGATGGTTCTCATCCATCCCGAACATGAAGTTGAGCTTTCTACGTTACCCATTTTAATTCTTCTGCCAAGTATAAAGAAGTTGTTCGACAAGACTGCGGATTCATTGCAAAACCCTTTTCATGCAAGATGCGGCTAAATTCCTGAAAAGCTCAAAGACGAGCTCCTTGGACTCTTTAAGCGCAAAATCACTGTAACAGTAAAATCAGGCCATACCTATCTTGGAAAATCTAATCAACGCCCTCGTAAGCTACATCTGGAGCAACTGGCTGGTAGGTCTTTGTCTGGCAGCAGGACTCTACTTCTCGGTTGCGACTCGATTCTTACAAATCCGCCACATCAAGGACATGGCCCGGTACTTGTTCACCGGTCACGAATCCGCTCGCGGTCTTTCTTCGTTTCAAGCCTTCGCCCTCGCTGTCTCTGGACGCGTCGGAACGGGAAATATTGCCGGAGTTGCCACTGCAATCGCCATCGGGGGTCCGGGTGCTATTTTCTGGATGTGGGCAATTGCCTTTCTCGGAGCGGGTTCCGCGTTCGTTGAGAGCACCCTCGCTCAGATCTACAAAGTCGAGATCGATGGACAGTATCGAGGAGGTCCCGCCTACTACATCGAGAAGGGTCTCAAACAAAAATGGTACGCCGTACTCTTCGCAGTATCCACAATT
>CALDFV010000218.1 GCA_937942145.1 uncultured Opitutaceae bacterium | reverse complement strand
ACCGCAACGTTGCGTACGCTTAATCGATCCCCCAAACCGCCCTTCTCCATGATTCGCTTCCTATTGATCTCCCACTTCCTTATCCTAACGGCCCTCCCGTCTACCCAATCTACTGGCCCGGAGAAAGGCACCCTCATGATTGTGGGCGGTGGAGCAATGCCCCATCTCGCCGAACCGTTTTTCGAGCTCATAGGAGGTAAAGACGCTCCTATCGTATTTATTCCAACGGCTTCGGGGGATGTACCACCGGAGCGCTACCACGAATACGCTACGCGATGGACAGAACAGGGAGCGACCAATGTAATAGTCATACACACCACGGATCCTGCCATCGCTAATACAGAAGCGTTCGTAAAACCTATTCGCGAAGCCAAGGCAGTTTGGTTCGGTGGTGGCCGTCAATGGCGCCTCGTCGATGCCTACAAGGGTACACTAACCGAAAGGGCCCTTTGGGACCT
The DNA here is from genome assembly GCA_937942145.1 of uncultured Opitutaceae bacterium. Taxonomy (GTDB): domain Bacteria; phylum Verrucomicrobiota; class Verrucomicrobiia; order Opitutales; family Opitutaceae; genus Pelagisphaera. Next base: position 4,353 of record CALDFV010000218.1, on the reverse strand, counting down.
TCTTGACCGAGGTGGTGTCATTGCGGGCAGCTCCGCCGGAGCAACCATACAGGGATCTTACCTGGCTCGCGGTGATACCCGTAACAACCAAATCATGACAGGCGATCACGAGGAAGGATTTGGCTTCGTGAAAAACATCGCTATCGATCAACACCATCTAGCTAGAAACCGTCACTTCGACATGTTTGCGATCCGATCTAAGTACCCTGATTTACTTCGCATTGGAATTGACGAAGGAACCGCCGTCATTGTCCGCGGCAATCAGTTCGAAGTCATCGGGAATGGATACGTCACCATCTACGACGACACCTTTTGGTCCAGCGAAGGATCGAGTTTAAAGTCTCTACCTCCAAAGGAATTCCTATTTTATTTCCTTAAACCCGGCGATCGCTACGATCTCGAAAATCGGACAGTTATTCAGGCCCGGTAGGGCAACGATCTACCTGAATAGACGACAAAGTCGTGCCCCACCAAAGTAGACCTGAAGGTAGCGGGCGATCTCCGAGCGCCCATAAACACCTTATCTATCGGTGGGTGCTCGGAGATCGCCCGCCAAAAAAAGCGACGGTCCGGGAACCGTCGCTTTTAAAACAACACTGAGTCGAGATTAAACTCTTCTGCGGATTTCGCCACCGTCACCAGGAACGGGAATCACATTCTCTTCTGGGAGTACGACCGTTCCTTTCTCGAAGTCTTCCGCTTGCACGGTTGCTTTGAGATCGTAAAACTCTGATTCGGTATTCTCCATTAGATCCCGGAATCGTACGTACTTACCCGTGTAAGCCGCGTAACGGCCCATAATTGCGGTCGCGGTGGACTCAGCGATCTGGCGGGCCTCGTTGATTGGATTGCCGCTCCGAGCGCTTTGTATCCAGGTAATCAATTCCTGTACATTTCCATCTTTGTCCATGACGTTGAATTCCGGAATCGACACATCCCTGCCCTTGAGCTTTCCGCCACCTTGGACCTCTCCTTCCGTTCCCCGGAAGAATTCGCCCACTCGTGGATAGGTTCCACTAATTTGGCGACATTGGCTGTGGATGTGAACACCATCGCCATAATCCAGGTCGAGGCTAAAGAAATCGTAATTGTTGCCCGACTCCCGGCGGGCCCTTCCACCAAAACCAATCGCGGATTGGGGCGTCCGGCCGAGATACCAATTAGCCACATCGATGTTGTGTACATGCTGCTCGCCGAGATGATCGCCAGACATCTGCCACCAATTGAGCCAGTTGCGAGCGAGATAGTCCGCATCGCTCCACCCCTTTTGACGCTCCCAGATCCAGGGCACCGTGCCGTTCCAGCTTACCGTTCCCCCAAGGATTTCGCCTATGGCGCCATTCTGGATCCTGGCCGCGTTTTCCATATAGCCGATGGTGTGGCGACGTTGCGTGCCGGCCAAAATAGCGAGACCTTTTTTCTTCGCTCTTTCACCTGCCGCAATCACGCGGCGACAGCCAGGCGCGTCGACAGCCACTGGCTTCTGCATCAGCACATGCTTCCCTGCTTCCACAAGCGCATCCAAATGCTGGGGACGAAAAGAAGGCGGTGTAATAAGCATGACAAATTCCGCATCCGATTCCGCTACCTTCTGGTAGGCATCCCAACCAACGATGCACTTGTCCCGATTGACCTCGTACTTGTCTGCTTGCTCGAACGCCTTGTCCTCAAAGGCGTCCGCCATTGCCACGTACTCCGCCCCCAGGCCGAGCATATCGCAGGCTTTGATGAAATTCGGGATATCCCGATTCGAGCGTCCACCGCAGCCAATGACCGCGACTTTCACTTTTTTATTTTTTGATACAGCCGCTCTTGCCGTGCTCGATAGCAGCGTGCCGGCGGCAGCAACTGAAGTTGCCGCCGTTTGGACGAATTTGCGTCGTGAGAATTCCATAATGGTTTTGATTGGGGGTTGAATTAGGTTTTGCTCCGAAAGTTCCCGTCCCCTCGGCAGCGCTAAGATTCTAGTAAGATTAACCCTTCCATAGAGAAATTTGGACTCATGTCCAGCCAGCGCGGACAATCATTTTAGCCAAAAGGTTACTGAATTGACAGTTTACATTCTTCGCGAATGCCACCAGTACCACGGGCTTCTTTCTACAAACCATTGATTCGAAACCTATTATGTTCGATCTTTTCCGAAGTAAAAACAGCAATCCAAAAGACGATATCCTCTCCGGACTCACCGTCGCCCTCGCCCTCGTTCCCGAGGCAATCGCCTTCGCCTTCGCTGCCGGTGTGGACCCGCTCGTAGGCCTGTGGGCCGCCGTTTTCATGGGCTTCATCACTTCCACCTGCGGCGGGCGACCCGGGATGATATCAGGAGCGACCGGGGCGATCGCCGTGGTTGCGGGCAAGGCAGTCCAGCATGGAGACGCCTTGGGCGAAGGGCTCGGCCTGCAATACCTCTTCGTCGTTATCATGCTGGCGGGAATTATTCAGATCCTTTTCGGAGTCCTCAGGTTGGGCCGTTTCATTCGACTGGTTCCGCACCCCGTAATGATCGGTTTCGTCAATGGCTTGGCGATTGTGATACTAATGGCCCAGTTCCCCTCTTTTCGCGACCTCAAGACCGACGAATGGCTGACGGGCCAACCCCTCTTGGTCATGGTAGCTCTTGTCGCTCTAACCATGGTCATCATCCAGTTTTTCCCCAAGATTACCAAAGCGGTGCCCTCGTCACTCGTTGCGATCGTCACGGTCGGCGTCATTTCCTTTCTCCTCTTCAAGGACACGGCCACCGTATCGGACGTTCTCGCCAAAGCGCCTGGAAACCCAGAAGGAAAGCTCTCCGGATCCTTCCCCCTTCCTGCTTTACCTACTGGCATCGCCTGGGGAACGGAATGGGGCTTTCTCCTAAAGACTGCTTTCATTGTCGCGATGGTGGGAATCATCGAATCGCTCATGACCCTTCAGCTGATTGACGAGATCACTGAAACTCGCGGGCAAGGCAACCGGGAGTGCGTAGCGCAGGGAAGCGCCAATTTTCTCTCGGGCCTTTTTGGAGGCATGGGAGGCTGCGCCATGATCGGCCAGTCACTCATCAATATTAAATCGGGTGGACGAGGACGCCTCTCCGGAATTTCCGCGGCAGTTGCTCTGGCTATCTTCATTATGGCTGCCGGCGCTGTCATTGAGATCATACCAATCGCAGCCCTCGTTGGAGTCATGTTCATGGTCGTCATTGGCACCTTTGAGTGGTCTTCACTTAAGACCTGGGGCAAAGTTCCCTTTTCTGAGATTATCGTGATCGTTGCGGTTACTCTAGTGACCGTGGTTCTGCACGATCTGGCCACCGCTGTATTCATCGGGATCGTACTATCCGCCCTCGTTTTTGCCTGGGAAAGTTCGAAACACGTCTTTGTAGTCGTGGAGAAAGATTCTCCCGACGAACGCATTTACTCGCTTCAGGGGCTGCTCTACTTCGGGTCGGTTCGCGAGTTTACGGACAAATTTCAAGCCAAGTCAGACGTCAAGAACATCGTCATCGACTTTGGTCATGCTCGTGTATGCGATATGTCAGGACTAGAATCGATCAACGCGCTGGCCGATCGTTACCGCAAGGCGGGAAAGAATCTGCGCTTGCGCCACCTTTCTCCCGATTGCCGTTCCATGCTCAACAAAGCGGGTACCATGGTGAACGTGGAAGTCCTTCCCGACGACCCCAGATACACGGTGGCCAATCTCCGTAAGGATATAGACTAGATAAACCTAACTCCAAAGACCGAGCAGCTCAGCGCTTTAGCCTGAGCCCACAAAAGCCTTTGGCAAGGGATCGAGCCCTACCATTCATTCTTTAACAACGCAGAGATAAGGCCACCAAAAACCACTCGCTCAACCCATCATTCCCTTTCCTGGTCTTTGTGTCCTTCGCGGGGAACACCACCTCGCTACGCACGTGCGACCCCATCCCCGATCCCGACATCTCCGGGTTCGAGCACTCTCGCAGTGATTCCTCCGTGCCCTCGCATTGCGTTATATCCACCAGCCCCTAACTGTATCACCATTTTGCTACAGGGGTGGCACAATCCACTAAACTCCAGCAACGCCTCGCCAACACGAAAGGCTCTGTCCTTCAACGCTAGTAGGTTGATTCCCGATACCACCAGGTTTCGCCGCAAAAAAACCGGCGAAAGGGATTCTCGATGCAGGCAAGCAGCGATCACATCCAGGTGTTCCTTTTGAATCAAGGTCACCTGCCGCGCACTTTCAATCCGGCCCTTAAAGCGGTCTCCTTCGAGCCCTTGGTTTGGCAAGAGTCGAACGGTTTTCAATTCGACCATCGGTTCTCCCCGAGCCGGCCGAACACCGATCCATTCTACGTGCCCAATCTGGGGAAGCGTATCCAGCAAT
>CALDFV010000217.1 GCA_937942145.1 uncultured Opitutaceae bacterium | reverse complement strand
CCCACGCACAAATTTCATGTAATGCTGCACTTTAAGTGATAAACGATTATGCGTTAAAGCGCAAAACAGAGTCCTGCTTCGCATACTGCACTTTCAGAAGCGCTTGAAACCAATCTGCCTATTTGATTCCGCGGTACACTTCAAGCCAGTCAATCTCGATCGTCCCGAAATCCTGGCCTCTGAAGGCCGATCTGCTGATCCTGACTCGTTCCAACACAGACCACTTCCCATGTTATGTAATTATTATTAAATTACAATATACACTTTAACTCCTATACAGTTTCACCCTTGCAGTAAATTCGCGTCTATCATTCGATGAATCGTACTTGAATATGAGATCCTTGCGAAATTGAAAGCCATTGCGATGTCGGAATCACCCATTCGAAATCCGAGAAAACGCAATCGACGTCACGCGGACTAACTAAAGACACATTTTGCTGGGCGCGGGGAGTTGGACTTGTAAGGTGGCTCCTACCGGTATGATAAGATTATTGATAAGCAGTGTACTCACTATCTTTCTCGTGGTCCAACTAGGCTTCGCAAACGCGAAACGGGCCCGTGATTGGGGCATCCCCTTTGAGGGCGTTCCCGGCGAGTTCAATGCGATCACCGACGTATCGGGAGTCGCGGTCGGTCACGCCACCATCGTGAAAGGCTCGGGAAGACTGAAAGTCGGTAAAGGCCCCGTTCGAACTGGAGTGACGGCGATCTTGCCAACGGGCCACGACTATCGGCCCGTCTTCGCTTCCTATTCGAGCCTCAACGGCAATGGAGAGATGACTGGAACCGCCTGGATCGACGAGTCCGGATTTCTGGAAGAGCCGATCCTTTTCACCAATACACACAGTGTGGGCGCTGTCTACGAAGCATCCATACACTGGCGACGAGCCCGGAGCTTTCACAATTCGGACACCGAAACCGGATGGGCCTCCTTGCCCGTCGTCGGGGAAACGTGGGACGGTCGTCTCAACGATATCCATGGCCACCACGTCAAGCGGCAGCATGTCTTCGAGGCTCTAGACACCGCCCAAAGCGGGCCGATCACAGAAGGCAATGTTGGCGGTGGAACCGGGATGGTATGCCATCAGTTTAAGAGCGGCATAGGAACCGCATCACGTATTACGGAGAGCGGATACACACTCGGGGCGATCGTCCAGGCCAACTATGGTCGGCGCGAAGATCTGACCATCGCAGGGGTTCGCGTAGGGCCTCAATTGAGCGCCCTAATGCCAGAAACCCATCAATCGCCTCAGTCCGGCGAAGGGAACTCCATTCTGGTCGTGATCGCGACTGACGCGCCGTTGCTGCCCCACCAGCTAAAGCGTTTGTGCCGACGCGTTCCTCTGGGCATCGGGCGCACTGGGGGCTATGGAGCGAACTCTTCTGGCGACTTCTTTCTCGCATTTAGCACCGCGGTAATCGAAGAAACCGAAAACGAGGAACTACACCGGGTTACCATGCTGGACAATGCTTCGATCGACCAATTATTCCAGGCGACGATCCAAGCAACCGAAGAGGCTATTTTGAACGCTCTCACCGCTGCGGAAACCATGGAGGGAATCAATGGCACCGTCCTCCACGCTTTGCCCATGCAGCTGGTCGCGGAAGCGCTGGGAGTCAACAAGCCATGAGCGCCCCTCGTACCGACCCACCTGTCCCAGTACCACCGCTTTGGATTGCTCTGATTCCGATCGCCTTCCTGCTCGCTTCCATGGGTATTACCATTCTCGTTTTCGGGAAAGACCCGCATATTCCGCTCGCTTTGACAGCAATCGTTACGGCACTGGTTGCCCGCTCAAACGGAGCTCCCTGGTCAGCTCTCGAAAAAGGAATGCTACATGGCATCGCAGTCGGAACTAAAGCGATCATCATCTTGATGGTGATCGGCATGCTCATCGCGGTCTGGATGATCGCAGGAGTGGTGCCGTATTTGATCTCGCTTGGGCTAGAGCTTCTCAACCCGAAAGTCTTTTTGCCCGCTACCTGCGTGATTTGCGCCGTGATTTCCCTCTCAACGGGCAGTTCCTGGACCACAGCAAGCACGGTGGGAGTGGCTTTAATGGGCGTAGGAAATGGGTTGGCCATGCCCCCCGCCATGGTGGCGGGAGCCATCGTATCAGGAGCGTACTTCGGCGACAAGATGTCCCCTCTTAGTGATTCCACGAATCTGGCTCCGGCCGTAACCGGTGTGGAACTATTCGACCACATTCGGCACATGGCTTACACCACGGCACCCGCCTTTGTCTTGTCACTCATATTGTATTCTATTATCGGTTACTCAGCGAGTCAATCTGACGTTTCGACAATGGAAGTGCAGCAAATGCAAACCGTGCTTTCTGCTCAATTTCACTTGAGCCCACTCTTGCTTCTTCCACCAGTAGTGGTCATTGTTATGAGTGTAATGCGTTTCAGCGCGCTTCCCGCCCTCGCCGCGGCTGTGGGAGCTGGAGCGATAATTGCGATAGCTCTGCAAAAGGCTGACATTGCTGACCTAGTCAATGTCATGCATTACGGATACGAGTCTTCAACCGGTGAGACGTCGATGGACGAATTGCTGTCAGGCGGTGGACTCGACAAGATGATGTGGACCGTTTCTCTAATACTCTGCGCTTTGAGCCTCGGAGGCATCATGGAAGGAGGCCGCATGCTCGAGAGCGTCGCTGCGGCTATTCTGAAGGGCGTTCACAGCACCGGAGCTCTGGTTACCGCTACCGTAGGAACCTGCTTTGCCACCAATATCGTGGCACCCGATCAGTACCTTTCAATCATTGTGCCGGGACGCATGTACCGCGAGGCCTATCAGCGACGGAAACTCCACCCAAAAAACTTGTCTCGAACCGTTGAAGACGCGGGGACCCTTAGTTCGCCACTTGTACCGTGGAATACGTGCGGCGCTACTATGATGAGTGTGCTGCTGGTCAATCCGTTTGCCTACTTACCTTACGCTTTCTTCAATCTGCTAACACCCCTATTTGCGGTGCTGTGGGCGTATTTGAATATTGGGCAAGCACCCGTTGAGAAAGACGCCAAAGCCATTCCGTCATCGGCAAAAAATTCGGATACAGACAGCTGACTTTATGGAAAACAAATCTCTGACGCGAGATTTATCATTCCGCCAACACTAAGTCCTCAAATTTCATAAGCTTACAAATTGAAAACCACTCTCACCTTCTTCACCTGCCTATTGTTGCTCCTTTCCGCTGGGGGTGATCCACAATCAAAACCCAACGTGCTTTTCATCTCGGTGGATGATTTACGGCCGTGGATCAATTACTATGGAGAGACCTGGATGAAGACGCCGCACATGGATCGCCTTGCCGCGAGCTCTCGTCTATTCAGTCGCCACTACGTACAGGTTGCGACTTGCGGCGCCTCGCGCCACGCGCTTTTGACGGGACTGCGTCCTCGTCGTGCAACAGACTATGGAAACGGCCCCTTCAAGGTGAACGCGGTCGAACTAGCTGCTCGCGAAACGGAATCCTTTCCCCACCTTTTTAAGCAAAATGGTTATCACACAAGGGCCATCGGAAAAATCAGCCACAGCAACGTAAGCAGCTTGGATGACCTTCCCCGCAGCTGGAGTGACGTCACCACTTTGGAGCGTCGCTGGGGAACCCGCCACAACTTTGTCAATGCCTACGCTCAAATTGAGCGGCCTACCGAGGAACCTAAACCGCGAAACAAAGGGTACGCCTTTGAATCCGTCCCCATGGACGACAAGGCTTACCCGGATGGATGGATCGCCGCCCATGCGGTAGAGGCGCTGGGCGAGCTCAAAGACGAGCCCTTCCTACTAGCGGTGGGTTTCATGAAGCCACACCTACCCTTCAATGCTCCTACGAAGTATTGGGATTTGTACGACACGGATGCGATTCCCCCGATCGCTTATCAAGACGCTCCCCGAAACATCGTACCGGGCATGTCGCTTAACTCCTCTTTCGAACTGCTTGGGCAATATGATGTTCCCCCGGGCGGGTTGGATGATGAGACCTATAAGCGGAAACTAAGGCACGGCTACTGCGCAGCGGTCAGCTATGTGGATGCTCAGATTGGCAAAGTTCTCGATGAACTCGACCGACTCAACCTGAGCGAAAACACGATTGTCGTTCTATGGGGAGATCACGGCTGGCATCTAGGCGAGTTTGATATCTGGGGCAAACACACCGCCTTCGAGCCTGCGCTTCGCTCACCCTTGATCGTTCGAATTCCCGGAATGAATTCACCCGGTACAATCACACCTGCCCTAATAGAAACCGTGGATATCTATCCCACGCTTGCGGAGTTATGCGGCCTTCGGATTGAGAAACTAGACGGTAACAGCTTTTCAAAGGTTCTCGAGGATCCGAAAGCGCCTGGACCTAAAGAGGCCTTTAGTTATCACCGCCCCTGGCGCTACGTCGACAATCCGTACCCGTCTGGACCTTGGGCTAAGACGATACGTACCGATCGCTACCGTTTTACCCGATGGACAACGGCTGTAGAAGGGGGTGATGTTGTTCAATACGAATTGTACGATCATCACACCGACCCGGGAGAGCAAAATAACATCGCTGGATATAACCCCGAAATCGTAGACTCCCTTCTACCGAGAATGGATCGAGACAAACGGCAACGCGGCAGCTCTAACTAAAAGCAAATCGAACGCTTGGATTGAGGACTGGGCGTGTCAATTTCCTTAGCGGTGCCTTTCACGGCAGAACTCAGCGTACTTTCATTCTAAAATTCGCAATGGTAGTGCTCGGCGGCCCGGCGAGCCCTATACCCACGATGCCAGAGAGTCCGAACAAACTTGGATCGCAGCGATTTCTACCGTTTAAAGCGGTTTCAACGAAAGGCGTTTGCCATGGGCATACTAAGAACGCAAAGTGACGATCTTTCTTTCACCCAAATACTATAATGTACAATCGTAAGATCCTGCTTGCCCTGCTCTTCTCCAACCTCATCGCCTTTGCGGATAAGCCAAACATCCTCTATATTTTCACCGACGACCAAAGCATCCGGACAATCAGTTGCTATACGGAAGCACAGCCATGGATCGACACCCCGAATATAGACGCCCTAGCGGAGAAGGGTCTGCGTTTTCGCTACTGCTATACCGGCGCCAAGTGTGTGCCGTCCCGCGGCAACGCGCTCACCGGCATGTTTCAGTATCATTACAATAGGGAAACTCCGTATTGGCCGGGCCACTTCAGATCACAGGGTTACTATACGGGTATGATCGGCAAGTGGCACTGGGATGTGCCGCGTTACAAAGAGGCCTGGGACTGGTCGGCGGTGTGGGAGCATCATCTCCCTGAAAATAGCAAGAACTACTATTGGGATCAGTCCCTCCGCATGAACGGTGACACACTGATGCCCCTAGAGCAATACAGCACCGATGCTTACACCGACCTGACCATAGACTTCATCAATGAGCGGGCGGCAGAACCCGATCAACCTTGGTACTTTTGGCTCTGCTATGGAGCGGTGCATGGCCCTTACACCCCAGCAGACCGCCACATCGGCCAGCTAGGAGATACTCCCGAGATGGACTATCCCAAAGACATTTTTCCACCTCGCCCCGACAAACCTGAACACATGGTCGAACTCTCTACCAATCCGCCCCACCCCGAAATCGGGATACCGATGAAGGGCGACAGAGCCCTTGATGACGTAGTGAAAATGTACCACGAAGCCGTTATGGCCATCGACGAGGGAGTGGGCCGGATCATGCAGGCATTGGAAACAACCGGGCAATTGGAGAACACCGTCGTCGTATTCACCTCAGACCAAGGCTACGCGTGGGGGCAGCACGGCTTTAACCTGAAAATCGCTCCTTACGATGCCAACCTCCTCGCTCCGCTAATTGTCCACTGGCCCGGCCGCGTACCGGTAAACACACGCAGCTCGGTTCCCGTAAACGGAGTAGACCTTATCCGCACCTTCCACCACTTGGCCGAAATTGAACCGGCTGCAAAACTCGACGGACGCGATCTGACCGAACTGTTCCTTCACCCGGAAACCCGGAGCTGGGACAACCAACCGGTGCTGCAAACCTACACCGGAAACATCTACGGAGAAAATCAGATGGTCGAAGAACTGGAGAAAGCGCACAAGACCGGTGACTGGAGCAAGTTCAACACGCACAAGACCGGAATCAAAGCCTGGTTGATGGTGCGCCAAGGCAAGTATAAGTATATCCGATACATCTACAAAGACTACCTAGATGAACTCTATGACCTCGAGGCAGACCCAGAAGAGTTGCACAACCTGGCCGTCCGATCCGAGTATAATGAAACCAAACTGGAAATGCGTGCTTTACTGTCCAAAGAGCTGAAGCAAAACGGCGTTCAGTTCCTACCTTTGCTCCCAGACCCCATCCAGCCCTACTGATTCGGTTGCGGTTGCTTAACAACGCTACGGTCAATCCTCAGTTGATTCAATTTCTCTATTCTGGATACAAGTAGGTTTGCTTCCAAAAAGCTGCCGCGTTTCCAGCCGGAGTATCGCCGTATACCACTATGCCGAATTCTTTCTCACTCTAACCAGGAACACACAGATCAGTAGGATCAGAAAAATGGCAGTGAAGGTTTTTTGTAAACTCACGAAGAAGAAGGCTACTCAAAATAAAATCGTATTCAGGAATCTCCTGAATCAGCCCTTTGGCTTTTGTCTGGCCAGGACACGAACGGATTCAAATCGGCTGCGGAGCTGTTTCAGTTCTTCAGCGTGGGCTGGATCCCGAGCCAAGTTATCGTTTTCTCGTGGATCCCGTTGATGATCGTAGAGTTCTTCGTTGCTGCCTTCGACCTCCTCGCCCCAGCGGCTGTAGCGCCATCGGTCCGTGCGGATGGAAGCGCCATCTTGACCGACGATCGTGTAGGCATAATCGCTGGCATCGAACGTTTGTGGATCCTTCAGCAATGGCACCAGACTTTCTCCCTGTAGAATGTCAGGGGCTTCGTTCGCGAATCCAGCCAATTCTAGAATAGTGGGATAAAGGTCGTTTAGCTCAACAATGGCCTCACTGCGTTGACCCGCCGTTTGCATGCCGGGAACCGAGACGATAAAGGGCACCCGAACGCTTTCTTCCCAAAGGCTGCTCTTTTGCCATGCGGTGTGCTCACCCAGATTGAAACCATGATCGGAAATAAACACCACGACCGTATCATGGCGGAGTTCCAGTCGGTCGAGAGTATCCAGGAGTCGGCCCACCTGTTCATCCATAAAGCTGATACTGGCGTGATAGGCAGAGATGGACTTTTTTTGCTCCTCCCGGTTCATCTGGTAGCGCCGTTGATTGCTGGTTGAAGCAGCCCGTTCGGGAACGTCTTCTAGGTCTGCCAGCGTATCGCTAGACAGCACGACCTCATCATCCGGATAGTGGGCGAAATGTCGTTCCGGAGCGATAAGGGGCACATGCGGACGGACCAGACCCACCGCGAGGAAGAAGGGATCCTCCTCCTTGAACTTGGTGCGATTGGTAGCGCCCTCTGGTTTCGGGTTGGCACGGTTTTCGAGAATGGCTATGGCCTGGTTGGTGGCCAAGACATCGGCCTGGGTGAAATCCATATCGTCGGGTAAGATCATACGGGCAAAGCGGGAGCCATAGTGCAATCCCCGCGAAAGGTTTTCCAGCTTCCCAGGTGTCAGTGTCTCCGGAGCCATTATATTAGCGGCAAAGTCCCACGAATCAGGCTCATCCGACCCTGCTTCTCCGCGTTCAATGCCACCTGGAACCCCCATATGAAAAATCTTGGACACACGTGCCGTGTAGTAGTTGTTTTCCCGAAGGAAGCCCGCAAATGTCGGGTGATCGACTAGGTCTGGAGAGGCGATTTTATGGTTGCCCGTTTCGAAGGAATTATTTGTAACACCATTGGTTTCTGGATACATCCCACTCATAAAAGCTGCTCGAGAAGGTCCACAAACCGGATACTGGCAATACGCACGATTAAAACTGACTCCCTCAGTGGCTAAACGGTCAAGGGCGGGGGTATGGATCTCGAGCGAACCGTCGACATAAGGCCCGATACGAGTGTTCAGGTCATCGGATACGATGAAGAGAAAGTTAGGTTTACTAGTAGCTACAAGCTGAGAGCAGAAAATGGAAAGCAGTAACGAAATTATTGGTTTCATGGGTAACGTGCGGGCAAATGTGGCGTATGAATTTAGGGATTGTGGTTCTGATTTCCATGAGTCCAATGGGAACTCATTAGAAAAAGCCAGCATACAATCGATTCTGGGGTTCCAAACAACCACTAACTAGCTGGGGCCACAAAGCAACCGGCGCTGATCTATTCGATTGCCTGGGGCGGTACCGACCGCAGGTAGGCGATGATCGCTTCCAAGTCCTCGTCAGAGACTTTCTCATAGAAGTAAAAGGGCATTGCCGGCTGCAGTGGCCGCCCATCGCGACTCGTCGCCTGAGTAATCGCCCGTTTTATTTCGTCATCCGTCCATGCTCCGATTCCCTGCTCGGGATGGGGTGAAATGTTAGCCGCCACGGCGACCAGTTCCATTCCATGCGGCTTCACAAACACATTTCCACCCAGGCCGGTTCGGCTTAGATCGGGAGCGCCTTTGACCAGCGGGGTGTGACATTCCATACAGTGCCCCAAAGCGTTGGCCACATAAGCGCCGTAGGCAACAGTATCCTCTCGAGAGACCTCTGCTACAGTATCCACAGGGGGTCCATAGGATTCAGGAAGGGGAATATTGTACTCGGAACGGGGCACGCTATTTCGCACGGGAGCGACCGTTCGCAGATAGGCTACGATCGCTCGAACATCGGTGTCAGACATCTCGCGATAAACACGTATTGGCATAGGAGGGCCGATTACCGTGCCATCGGGCCGCACACCCTCGCGGATGGCCCGTATAATTTCTTCATCACTCCAGGCACCGATACCCGTTTCGTGGTCCGGTGTGATATTCGGCGCGTAGGCCGTGAACTCTGCCCTCTCGACCTGAAACGCTCCCGCCAAATGCATTTCGCCGATCGGCTTATGATCGTCACCTCGCGGCGTATGACAGTTGCCGCATGCCACGATACTATTGACGAGGTAGTCGCCCCGGGCGAGTAGCGCCTCCTGTTCCGAGGCTTCCGTGCGAGCGGACAAGAAACCGGCTACTAATATGAGCACGATGAAAGTCGCCGCGGCTTTTGTTGTTGATAGATATTTCAATTGTTCTGAGTTTATGGGGAAGGAACCCGCGAGGTTAAATGGGGGATATCGACATTCACCAAGAAACATAGACGAATCTTATGCCAACAAAAACCACAAAACGGCTCTTAGCGAGCGCCACCCTACTCGCATCCCTCCTGGCACCCTGCCTCAACGCGCAGGCCAATGATGAACCGGATTTCGAAGTCATCATGCTGGGTGTGGGCTCACCGCCACCGTTCATGCATCGTTTCGGTCCCGCAACGCTTATCAAAGCCGGTGGCAAATATCTGCTAGTCGATGCCGGCCGCGGCGTGACCCAACGCTTGTGGCAATTGAAGATTCCCTTGGGGCGCGTTGACGGCCTTTTTGTGACGCATTTGCATTCAGACCACGTCGTTGGCATTCCAGACCTTTTGTTGACCGGTTGGCTGAGCTCTCCTTTTGGTGGACGGAAAGGCAACTTCAACGTCTGGGGCCCCAAAGGCACGAAGTCCATGATGCATCATATACGGCTCGCCTACCAAGGGGACGTTGACATCCGAGTTAAAGACCAAGGGTTTTCCGAGGAAAACGTGACCCCCAATACGGTCGAGATTCAACCCGGTCTCATCTACGACCAAGATGGCATCCAAGTCACCGCCATTGAGGTCAACCACGGCGAACTCATCAAACCCGCTTTTGGCTACCGAGTGGATTACGATGGTAGATCCGTTGTAATATCCGGGGACACAAAGTATCATCCGCCCTTAGCAGAAGCGGCCAAAGGCACGGACCTGTTTATCCATGCCGTTGGTGCCGCCAAGCCGGAACTGTTGGAGTCGAGATTATCTTGGAAGACCATCCTTAACCACCATACTGAACCGGAAGACGTCGGTCGTATCTTTGAGCAAGCTCAGCCAAAAATGGCTGCCCTGTACCACTTCGTTACACTAACGAACGGGCAAATCAAACCACCGACTTTGAATGACATTTCGGCCCGTCTAAAGACGACTTACAGTGGCCCAGTGACTATTGGCGCCGACTTGACCCGCTTCGTTATCGGAAAAGATAAGGTAACGGTCATACCTCCGGAATAAAGCATCGCCGGGGCACGCCCCGAGTTGTTTAAGGGTAGCGGGCGATCTCCGAGCGCCCACCCTATAGATTCGATAATGGGGGCTCGGAGATCGCTCGCGACGTTCCCCTCCTTTTATTCTTGAGAAAGACAAACCCATCGGGTTGGGCGAGAGGCGATTTTGGACTGGCCCCAATTGCATTGCCGGTTCAACACTTAAGGCTATTCCTTATCTATGGTTTCTGCCCCACTTTGCAATCGCGCTACTAAGCTTCCTTTATTGTTAATCGTATTCGCTTGTTCGCTCTGCCTGGCGCAAACCCCATCAGACTTCGGGGTCAGGACAGACAAACTTGTCTACCAATCGGCAATGGATACCGATGCCAGCGTTAAGGACTGGGTTATGGAAGGTCCCGGCCAAGTGGAGTTTGCAGATGGTTGGCTAGAGATGCGCTCGCCCAATGAAGAGATGCATCACGTTTACTGGTGTCCCGAGACGCTACCCTC
>CALDFV010000216.1 GCA_937942145.1 uncultured Opitutaceae bacterium | reverse complement strand
ATGAAGCTAGTTATGTTCCTTCGGTTCAGGATAAGCCGAAGAAGCCAGAGGGTTATAAACAGGTTACCATAAAACGGCCGCCTATGACGCAGTAGGGATTGGCTCAAGAATAGTGATCTGATTTCCGTTTGATTCGTCCTTTATCAGAGAACCAATCCCTTTGGTGTCTATTACTGAGCTAGGGGTCGTCCAGATGTTTGGCCATGGCTCTCGCTTCCGCGTTTGCCACTAAATATTTTTTTGGCTGACAACCGCGTAAGGCGCAAGTGCCTCCATACGGACGCTCATCGACGACCGCTACGTTTTGACCCGCTTGATTTAGCGCATTTATACAATAGTAGGCCGAGGTACCTGAGCCTATTACGATGGTATCGAAAGAATTGGAGGGCATAGATCAGAAGTGAATGGCTTTATGCCAAACGATTAGCGAGCAAACTCGCTTGCGCCTTTTGCCAGTGGAGTGAGCGTAATACTTACACCGCTTGCCTATCTTGCCCGTTTGTTCATGGGACGAGTCCAATGGCATCTCTGATCGCCTCGACCCAGCCGTGAGGACCCACTCCCGAGATTTGCTTTAGTCTTGGGATATCCATCTCATTCCACGATCCATCGGGTTTTTGAACTAAGTATCCTTGGTCGGCAGATTGAAGCATGTCGTAATCATTGGCACTGTCTCCGATTGCGATGGATTTCCAGTTTCCGCTCCCGCTGGATCGATAGGCATCCATAAGCATTTTCATCGCAGTCCCTTTGTTGCACTTCTTTGATGTGACTGTATAGAAGCGACCGCCGCAAAGGCATTGGAGGTCGTCTTCGTTTAGCCTGGTGTTTGCCTCTTTCCATACTTCATCGTCGAGTGAGGCCGTTAGCGTTTCGCTAAACTCGCGATTCTGAGCCCGCTGGGCCGCTGCTTCGCTGAGTCCTGTTGTTTTCGAGATCTTTAGAAGCGTTAGTTTTGAGTAGGGACGAAAATCGATTCCCATATCGAGAGACAACTTAGCGATCGCTTTCTGTATCTTTAGATTAGATACGCCGAGTTTAACAAGTTTACCAAAACCGGGAATAGCCTTTGATGGCTGATCGGAAAGCAAGTCGAGCTTCTCAGGTACGAAAATTCCACATCCATTCTCTACGATGCAAGGGGTTGATAAACCCATTTCCTTCATCAGATGCAATTGCTCCTCGAGTGTTTTTGAGGAACAATAAACCAAGGGAGTTTTTCTGCGGACTAGTTTCCGGGCAAGTGGTCCAGCTACTTTGGGCGAGTAGGTCTCAAAGTCGATTAGAGTGCCATCGAGATCCGTGAAGACAATCGTTTTGACAAGCGTTGGCGTTGATTGAGGCACGGTACTACGCCCGAATGCTGGTCGCTTTAAAATTCAAAGCTTCGTCGCATCCCGCAAGGAATGTATCCAGATCGAGTTTTGCCAGTGATGGATACATTCTCACCGGAGCAATCTCCTCGGGACTTCCCTCCCCGCGACGCTGTTGCACATTTTCCATAATCTCGCGCTTGAGGAGTTCGGGGCACAAGGGCGAATGGTAGATCACCGATAGTGAGGCATCGATCATGTCTTCGACATGATCGTCTCCCTTGGACTCGTGCATATGCGGATTACGAGACTCAATTTGGCAAATCGTGATTTTTTCCTGCAAGGCTTTCGGATCATCGGGCTCGATAATGCCACCGTATTTTTCCAGAAGATTGATGAAATGATGGGTTTCCACGGCGTAGCCGGCAGCGTATTCAAGCTTTAGCGCTAGATCCACGCTTAGCGCGTGCTCGCCCGCATTTCCCGTTTTCACGATCTCCGTTTCGAAACCGCTAAAATGAGTGAGCAACCGATTCAGCATCATGTTTGAATTCACGGAACTGCGACCCCATTTGGCGAAAAAGAGACTGCTTTCCATTATCTTCGGTTTCGAGTGCCATGAGATCCGGACAAAGGTGTTGGTGGATCCATTCATCGCGAACCCGGCGGCGTATTCGTAAACGTATTCCAGAACCGCGCCTGGGAAATAGTTGTCGCTGTCAACAAATCCCAAATACTTTTTACCGAGCCATTTTGCCATAAGCGTACCGACGATCATGCCTTCGGCTTTGCCAGAGCGAACGAGTCCCTGCTCGTCAATGAGCTCGGAGTATCCCGCATCCACGAATGCTTTTGCGAGTCCCGGGTCCTTCTGGTGGACAACCATGATTTTTTTCCCGGTGAACTTCCCATAGTTTTCCAGAGCTTCTTTTTCGAGGTTGAAGCGGTCGACGGGGCCACGGGGGCTGTTGGAGACCACGATGACTTGGCAGGGGCTGGGAATGCCCACTAGAACGCCTTCGATGAGCTTGAGCCGCTCATTTTTGACAGGAACGACGATCGCCATTTCCCGCATTCGGTCGTACAGCACCTCGGAGGGGATTCGCTCGATTACAGTGTCCTGGCCGTGGATTCCTTCTCCGGCATCGAGTTCATAGACTTTTTGTAGTCCGTATATCTGCAGGGATCCAATACGCTCACATTCTCGTGGAATTTCGATTCTCATAGGGATTTTTGATCTAATTTGAGCGCTTGAGCGCTGTTGTCCCTATTCAGCAGATGGAGTGCCAACGAATTTCTAGTCTGAAAGCCTTCGGCGCGGGACGTGCTGATTGGCTCTCTGTTAAAACCACCAATGGGAAGGAGACCCTCGACGCCTGAGGTGGTTTAGACTGACAGATAACTGCTCAATGAAATCCCAAAGTCTCGAAAAACCCTTCTCGGATGTTGAACTGGATCAACGCGCGATCGCAATTCTGAGGGAAAATGAATGGGGTGGCTACACCTTGCCCACTCGCGGGCTTTATCCCTATCAGTGGAATTGGGACAGCATGTTCGTAGCTCTCGGATTTTCAGAGTTCGATCTGGAGCGGGCTTGGACTGAGGTGGAAACCCTATTTCAGGGACAGTGGCAAAACGGTATGGCGGCCCACATCGTCTTTCGTCGTGACGACCCTAGCTACTTTCCCGGTCCGTCCATTTGGATCTCCGGCCAAAACCCTCCCACCTCTGGATGTTCCCAGCCCCCCGTGGCGGCAACCGTTGTGCGGGACCTGTATGAGAAGAACGCTGAGATCGGGCTCCCTAGATTAAAGGAAATCTTCCCGAAGCTGATGGCTTGGCATCGCTGGTTCCACGCGATGCGGGTAATCAGTGGTGGGGCTGCGATTGCGGTAACGCACCCATGGGAGTCAGGCCGAGACAATTCACCGGATTGGGATAAGGCTCTCAGCAATGTCGACCCAACGGGAATAGCGGACTACATCAGGAAGGATACCGGCCATGTGGATCCGTCTATGCGGCCGACCAATGAGGAGTATGATCGATATCTGAAATTGGTCGAGTATGGGCGTGAAACCGGTTGGGACCATGCTCACATCACTCGTGAGGGTCCCTTTGCGGTAGCGGACCCAGGGGTGACCTTTATTTTGATGCGAGCGGATCGGGATCTTCTGGAACTTGCTAAAGTTCTGGGGGCGCAGGATTCGGCCCACGAGATTACTACATGGCTTTATCACGCGGAGGAGGCAGCCGACTATTTGTGGTCGGAAAGGCTAGGGGCTTATGCAGCCAGAGACTTGCGTACGGATGAGTCCGCAACAGGTGTGTCGAGCGTCGCCTTCCTGTCCTATTATGCGGGTATCTCCATTCCGCGTCGGGATGCCAGGCTTCAGGCGACCCTCAGACGGATACTCGAGGTTTCTAAGTACAGTATTCCCAGTTTCGATCCCGAGCATCCTCGATTCGACTCCAAACGCTACTGGCGAGGTCCGGTTTGGGCGATCATCAACTATATTGTAGCCCGTGGGCTGGCTGAGTACGGGTTCGAGCGTGAAGCCAATCGCATTCGACTCGATACGAGAGAGATTATTAGAGGGTCGGGATTTTATGAATACTTTGATCCTATTTGCGGTTCTGGGGCGGGTGGGGCACATTTTGCCTGGACTGCTGCCATATGGCTCGCTTGGGCATCGCCCATGACAGATTGAACGCGGTGCATCGCCTAGACATTTACTAGCTCTACTTTATTTCCTTGGGGTAAATACTTCGAAGCTCATGACGGGCGTAGCCTGAAAGGCGAAGACTGTTGTCGGTGGCTTCGTATCTGCCTTAAAATGCCTCGGGGCTCGCCGGAGGTCGTTGCCCTACCTAGTGAAAATCGTTCGATATCTAACCCAGTAGACTTAAGAAAGTGTTGCCCTAGATAAATCCTAGGAGCAGTTTCTTGCGACCCGATTTTCTGCCAGGATGAAACAAGTTCGTATTGAAATAGTTGTCGTATTCACGTTTTTGCTCGCCGCTTGCAGTTCGAGTGATCGACTTTCAAAGGACTCGGGGAGCCGCGAGTGGCCGACTTACCAGGGAGATGAAGCCCGGAACCAGTTTTCCTATCTTGACCAAATTACAAAGGAAAATGTGGGTACTCTGGAGGTTGCTTGGACCTACACTAGCGAGAATGTTGAGCTAGGGGAGCGATCGCAAATGCAGTGCAATCCGATTGTTAAAGACGGCATTCTTTATGGTACCTCCCCCACTTTGAAGGTTTTTGCCTTAGAAGCGGCAACGGGAAGTCCGCGGTGGGAATTCGATCCAAAAGCCTGGCTTGAGGGCGAGGGCGTGTCTTTCGGGATCAGCGCGAATCGAGGGGTTGCTTTGTGGGAGGGCCCGGGAGAAAAGCGCATTCTCATGTCAATCGGCGGTTGGCTTCTATGCCTGGATGGAAATACAGGAGTGCCAATAGAGTCTTTTGGGGAAGGAGGCCGGACCTCACTCAAGCTTGGCCTGGGCGAGAGAGCCCAGGATTTACATGTTGAATCGAGGACTCCGGGAACCGTTTTTGAGGATCTTTTGATCATGGGGACTCGTGTTTCCGAAAATGTGGATGCGGCGCCGGGTCATATTAGAGCCTTTGATATTCTGACGGGTGAAGTGGCCTGGACATTTCATACCATTCCTCAAAACGGGGAATACGGATTGGAGACTTGGCCTATCGGTGCATACGATTGGGCGGGTGGAGCGAATTCGTGGGCAGGGATGAGCATTGATCGCGATCGCGCGATGGTATATGCTCCCACGGGCTCCGCATCGTTCGACTTTTATGGAGGGAATCGTGTTGGGGATAATCTATTTGCAAACTGTATTATAGCTTTGGATGCGCGGACGGGAGAGCGCAAGTGGCATTATCAGACAGTGCATCACGACATTTGGGACAGGGATTTGCCCGCTCCGCCCAACCTCGTGACGCTCGAAATTGACGGTGTGAAACGAGATGCGGTAGCTCAAATCACAAAGTCGGGACATGTCTTTGTTCTGGATCGAGACACGGGAGCGCCGCTTCACCCCGTAGAGGAAATGCCTTTTCCCCATTCTGATTTGGTGGGGGAAGTCACGTCACCCACTCAGCCGCTTCCGATTAGGCCAGAGCCTTTTGCCCGGCAGCGTTTCGATTTTGAAGACGCGACCAACATAAGCGAAGAAGCCAATAGGTATGTGACGGGAATCCTGGCTAACCTTCGATCGGATGGGCAGTTCATTCCGCCGAGCAAGGAAGGGACGGTCATCTTCCCCGGATTCGATGGCGGTGGTGAATGGGGTGGAGCGTCGGTGGAGCCCGATACTGGAATCATGTATGTGAATGGGAACGAAATGCCTTGGATTATGACCATGGTCGAAACCAAACGGGCGACCGCTCGGGCAGGGGGCTCAGTCCGTCTGGCCGACTTAGGTGAGGAGATTTACCAAAATCGATGCGCTTTCTGTCACGGTCCTGAACGGCAAGGAGATCCTACGGGCACTTTCCCAAATATTCAGTCTGTAGGTACGAAACTGAAGAAAGATGAGATCCTGGCCATGTTGATGGAGGGCAAGGGGTTTATGCCCTCGTTCAGGCAACTGGGGAAGGGGCGGCTAGAAGCGGTGATCGCTTTCCTGCTCGATTCAACGGAAGAGGTGGATCCACACGCTCTGGGTCTAGCTTCCAATGAGGCTGCGCTGCCATATTCTCATACTGGATACAATCGTTTCCTGGATCAAGAAGGCTACCCTGCCGTAAAGCCACCGTGGGGGACACTGAACGCGATTGATCTCAATAAGGGAGAGATCCTGTGGAAGGTTCCCTTAGGGGAGTTTGAAGCTCTCACCATGAGAGGGGTCGAGAAAACGGGTACGGAAAACTATGGGGGTCCCGT
>CALDFV010000215.1 GCA_937942145.1 uncultured Opitutaceae bacterium | reverse complement strand
GTGCATGTCTTCTTCCTTGTATCTGATGTTAAGATACACTCAGAAAATTTTGTCCCTTCCTTCTCTCCATCAAGAGCCCTCGAAGCTACAGACTTAACTGTGGGAGTAATTTTATCCATCGGCAACAAATCGCCGATTCTTCCGGTGGAACAGACAAGAAAGCTGTCCTTCGGGCTACCACTCGCTAACTCTGCTGTCTGCAGCATCGACAGTGAGTCCGCAATCCCCTGGTTTCCTGTACAGGCATTCGCATTCCCACTATTAGCAACAAGGCCAAAAATGGGACCCCCAACTCGTAAGACTCTTTCGCAGTCGAGAACCGGCGCAGCCTTTACCGCGTTCTTGGTAAAAACTCCCGCAGCGGCACAGGGTGCAATCGAATACAAGACCCCGGTATCCAATCTTTCGTCACCTTTGCCACGAATATCCGCCGAGTCTGCAGAAGCAAAGAATCCCTTTGGATCCGTAACACCGTCCGTGTCCGTTTTGAGTGTGATAGAACTAGACATGGAGCAATCCCGTTGTTTCGTCCCAACCTTGCCATAGGTTCATGATTTGTACTGCCTGTCCGGCTAGACCTTTCATAAGGTTATCCTCCGCAGAGGTAATCACGAAATTCCCGGTTCTTTCATCCTTAGTGGCAGATATATCGATCCGATTAGTTCCAACCGTGTACTTCGTCTCAGGTCTCGTATCCGCTGAAAGGATATAAACAAACGGACGTCCACCGTAGGCTTCTTCCCAAGCGCCATAGAGATCCTCGATAGTCGACTGCCCAGCCGGCACCGTAATCGTAGTTAGAATTCCACGATTCATGGGTGCAAGGTGAGGATTGAACTGGAGCACAACCGGTCCCTGTCCGGCGAGCCCAAGTTGCTCTTCGATTTCTGAAAGATGCCTGTGCTTGGGAATTCCATACGCTTTTGCGCTTTCATTTACCTCACAATAAGAGAATGCCTGACTAGACTGTTTCCCTGCACCGCTGGTGCCGCTAAAGGAGTTAGCCACGATGTGCTTCGTTCCAATCACTTGCTTTTTCAAAAGAGGATAAAGCGGAATCAGAATACTCGTCGGATAACAACCTGGGCAGGCAAAGAGCTTTTTCTCAGCCCATCCATCTTCGGTGATTTCAGGCAATACATACTGAGAGTCCTTTAGGAGGGCTTCATCTGGATGGGGCTGCCCATAATACTCTTCGTAAATAGCCGGATCAGAAATCCTAAAATCCGCACTACAGTCTATTACCTTTTTTCCCGATTTTGAAATTACTCCGGCATACTCGGCCGCTACTCCATGCGGGACCGCTAGGAACACGCAATCGATATCCGTTCTGGCTGCCAAGGCGTGTGGATCAGAGTTTTCAAACTTCAATGAATCGAGGACGCCTCGCAACTCAGGCATCACCGAACTCACGCTCTTGCCCGCTTCGCTTCTCGAGGTAACAGCCACGAGATTAGCTTTCGGATGAGCCGCTAGTAGTTTGACGAGAATCTCCCCGCCATATCCGGATGCGCCTACGATTGCCGTGTTCATTGGATAATTCGCTTAAATCGTCTGTCTTGAAAATTAGTTCCAACGAGGTTGATCGCTGGATAGAAGAGGTAATATAAAATTGGTGATGTATGAAAACAAAAAGACCCCCTGAGGTAGTGAAACCAGAGAGGGCCTTGTCGAAAAAGTATTTTGAGTTGGCTTAGCGCTTTGAGAACTGGAATTTCTTACGCGCCCCTGGTTGTCCTGCCTTCTTACGTTCCTTCATTCGAGGGTCGCGAGTAAGGTGACCGGCTTGCTTCAACTGTATTCGAAGCTCTGAATCAAACTTAAGCAGCGCACGCGCGATACCGAGTGCCAATGCACCCGCTTGGCCACTGTCTCCACCGCCTTGCACTTTGGCAACGACATCAAATTTGTCTTTCGCTTCGATTGTGGTGAACGGAAGCAGAGCGGACCGGGAGAAATTCTCGTGAGAAAAGAAATCGTCAGCGGTTTTGCCGTTGATCTTAACCTGACCTGAGCCTTCCGTTAGCCGAATGCGAGCGACTGCCGTTTTCCGGCGTCCGGTTCCAAGGTATTCACTGTTGGTGTCTGCCATTTTCTGAAAGTGTTATTAAACTGAGACCGCTTTGGGTTGTTGCGCTTCGTGAGGATGTTCCTCACCTGCGAACACCCTGAGCTTGGTGAGCATCTTGCTGGCAAGCCGGTTTTTAGGAAGCATTCCTTTGACGGCGTGCTTTACGACGAAATCGGGACGTCTTTCCTGCATCTGGGCGACACTGAGATATTTTTCACCGCCCACGTAGCCGCTGTAGAACATATACTTCTTCTGCTCGTTTTTCTTTCCCGTGAGAACGATTTTGTCGGCATTGATCACAACAACGAAATTTCCGGTGTCAACGTGCGGCGTGTAGGTGGGCTTGTCCCGGCCACGAAGCAAATTCGCGACTTTTACGGCGAGGCGGCCTAGGACTTGGTCCTTGGCGTCGACTATAACCCAGTCGCGTTTCGTGGTTTCCTTATTGGCGAGAAATGTTTTCATCGGATTTCGAGAAAAAGAGGAAAACTCCTACCCCCTCCCGAAGGCATGTCAATGATTTTGCGAGTTTTTTTGATTGGTCTGCCAAAGGGGATTCGAGTCCCTCTCGGACTAGAATCTCATCGTTAGCGAGGTAGAGCCATGAAAGTGCGCTTCCGGAGTCGGCGACCCCTCTTCACTGTCCGAGTAATGGACCCCTATCGAGA
>CALDFV010000214.1 GCA_937942145.1 uncultured Opitutaceae bacterium | reverse complement strand
TTATCATTACACTGGGTTACTCGGCTACTTTCCTCGCTGGGTTCATCGGGTTCATCTTCATTCTGATGTCCGTCTTCTCAAATCGAGTCGACAAGAAGACTGCCCGCACATTCGGAAGCATGGTTTACGGCATCGTTTGCTTTGCCACCTTGTTCAGCTTTGTGGGCACTATCCTTGGGGGCATTTGGGCAGACCAATCGTGGGGACGCTTCTGGGGCTGGGACCCGAAAGAGAATGGAGCGCTTCTCATCGTAATTTGGAATGCCATCATCCTCCACTGCAAATGGGGAGGATTCGCCCGTACGCGAGGGATCATGATTCTGGCCATATTTGGCAATGTCGTTTGCAGCTGGTCCTGGTTCGGCACAAACATGTTGGGAATCGGGCTCCATGCCTATGGCTTCATGGACGAAGCCTTTACCTATCTGGTCGGATTTATGGCTTTTCAGGTTTTAGTGATGGCCATCGGATCCGTTCCCACTCGATTCTGGAAAAGCCAAATTGGCTAGAGCATTTTCCATTGGGACGTCGCAAGGGTCGGGTGCGACGCCTCAGAGTGAAGTCAGTTCAATCTATGCGGCTCGCCGGTCTGTCCGAGCACTTCCCGTGTTGCCAGAGCTTTCTCAGCCGCGCCGCATAGATTAGCGAATGACTCTTTGAAAAACTCTCGCGGCGGCTGAAAACAGCCGCCGCGCAATATCGCTAATCCCCTTTCGTCGCGCTCTCCAACTTCAAGTCGTCCCCATCCAGCGAATACTTAACAGTCATTCCATCGTCCACCCTGCCCTCGATAATGGCTCGAGCGAGAGAAGACTGAATGGACCGCTGCATGAACCGCTTGAGGGGTCGAGCGCCGTAGACCGGATCGAATCCCTTTTCCGCAATCCACTCGACCGCATCCTTTTCGAGAACCACACTGATACGTCGATCGGCCAGCGTCTTGTTCAAGTCGGCCAGGAGAAGCGTCACGATCTGCTCGATTTCCTCGAGTGACAATGGCTTGAATATAATTGTTTCATCTACCCGATTCAGGAACTCCGGCCTGAAATGGCCGCGTAGCTCGGAGAGCACTGAGTTTTCAACCGACTCAGGGATTTCTCCACCGATTACTCCCTCCAATAAGTACTGGCTACCGATATTCGAGGTCATAATGATGATCGTATTTTTAAAGTCGACCATCCGACCCTGCGAATCTGTCACGCGCCCGTCGTCAAGTATCTGCAGCATCACGTTAAACACGTCTGGGTGGGCTTTTTCGATCTCGTCGAAAAGCAAAACCGAATACGGTTTGCGACGTACCGCCTCCGTCAGTTGCCCGCCTTCTTCATATCCCACGTAACCTGGCGGGGCGCCGATCAATCGAGCCACCGCGTGGCACTCCATATACTCGGACATGTCGATACGGACCACCGCATCCTCGCTGTCAAACAAGGTCTCGGCCAAGGTCTTCGCGAGTTCAGTCTTTCCCACCCCCGTAGGGCCTAGAAAGATGAAACTACCAATCGGTTTACTGGGATCCTTAATTCCTGCCCGAGCCCGTAGGATTGCTTCGGATACCAGTCGAACCGGTTCGTCCTGCCCAATCACGCGCTCGTGCATGATCGACTCAAGCTGAAGCAGCTTCTGCTTTTCCCCCTCGATTAGCCGAGTTACCGGAATCCCCGTCCAACGGGAAATGATATCGGCAATTTCCTCTTGCGAAACCTCCTCTTTAACCAGCGAACTTTCGTTTTGATTAGCCTCCGCGTCTGCGAGCGTCGCCTCTAGTTGAGGAAGTTTACCGTGTTTCAGCTCTGCAGCCTTATTCAAGTCATAGGCACGCTCCACCCGCTCGATCTCAGCTTTGGTCGCCTCGATCGATTCTCGCAATTCTTGCAGCTCCGAAATCGATGCTTTCTCGTTCTGCCATTGTTGACGCTGGGCGGTCTCCTGCTCTTTCAGGTCCGCAACTTCCTTACGCAGCGTTTCAAGACGCGTCTTGGACGCGTCATCCGTTTCCTGCATCATGGCGGCTTCTTCAATCTCCAGCTGCATGATCCTTCGTGTAAGGGCGTCGAGCTCCTCGGGCATGCTGTCCATTTCGATCCGGATACTCGCGCACGCCTCGTCAACAAGGTCGATGGCTTTGTCCGGTAAAAACCGGTCGGAAATGTACCGATCCGAAAGCACCGCAGCGCTTACGAGGGCGTTGTCCTGAATCCGCACCCCATGGTGGACTTCATAGCGTTCTTTCAGTCCCCGCAAAATGGATATCGTATCTTCGACATTGGGCTGCTCCACTAGCACGCTCTGAAAGCGTCGCTCCAATGCTGCGTCTTTCTCAATGTGCAAACGGTACTCGTCCAATGTCGTAGCTCCGATACAGTGCAGCTCGCCTCTCGCGAGCATCGGTTTTAGGAGGTTGCCCGCATCCATGGCCCCTTCCGCCTTTCCGGCCCCGACAATCGTATGGAGTTCGTCGATAAACAAAATGATCTGTCCATCGGAACTTTTCACTTCCTGAAGGACCGCTTTCAAGCGTTCCTCAAATTCCCCACGAAACTTTGCCCCAGCGAGCAAAGACCCCATGTCGAGTGAGAACACCGTGCGGTCCTTCAGTCCTTCGGGCACGTCCCCTCGCACTATTCTCTGAGCCAGCCCTTCCACAATTGCGGTCTTTCCCACACCGGGTTCACCAATGAGAACCGGGTTGTTTTTTGTCTTACGGGATAGGATACGGATAACGCGGCGAATCTCATCGTCGCGTCCAATAACCGGGTCCATCTTACCGCTCCTAGCTCGCTGGACGAGATCCATTCCATATTTCTCGAGAGCTTGAAACGTCGCTTCAGGATTCTGAGTGGTAACTCGCTGGTTTCCTCTCACTGATTGAAGGGCGGGAAGGACCTTCTGCCTATCCAAACCAAAACTACGGAGTAAATTGGCTAAAGACGAAGGCTTGGCAACTTCTACCAGCGCCAGGAAAAGATGCTCCACACTAATGAAGTCATCCTTGAGATTAGATGCCTCAGTCTCCGCCTTCGTGAATACGTCATTCAATGACGGCGTTATGAAAATCTTGCTGCTGTCAACGGATCCAGAAACGCTCGGCAGCTTGTCAATCTCCCGATCCAAGCTGAGAGCCATCGCATTCGGCGTGATCTCCAGCTTTTGCAACAGGCCTTGGACAATTCCGCCGTCTTGCGCGATAAGAGCTGAAAGCAAGTGAAGCGTCTCCACTTCGTTGTTCTTTTTTCGCCGCGCGATTGCCTGCCCTACGGTCAGAGCATTACGGGCCATTTCAGTGAGTCGATTTGGGTCTATCATTGGGTTTTCCTCCGAATACGGCTTTGCATGATTCGTACCGTAAACAAGTAGGCGAATTATCCCAGCTCAATTGATGCGGATATCGATATTTATAATTTGTTAATGACTTTAAGACAATGGGTTACCTGTCCTCCAATTGCATGGTAAAACTTGTCAGAGAAATCGAGAGGGAGGTATGGGATATCGTTAAAAGCGACAGGCTGACTGCGACAGATCTCCCACTGTGTCTTTTTGGCGCAAATTCTGAGTCTAGTTTGTTGTATGTCGAACTACTGTTAACTGGTGGGGGGACGACCTCCGGGCGTGCTGTGTAGAGAGATTATACCAACGTGGCGCGCCCAGAGGTCGTCGCCCCACCATCACAACCTTCAACAAAGCAGAGTTTAAGCGAATTACTATCGCGCATCCCAGAGGTAACCAATCCCCGGGCTATTAGCATCTTTCCATCCGTAAAACAGGAATAGGTCGTCAAACTCACTCGTCAGCCCATCTGAGACGAACTGAATATTCTGATACCGCATTCCGGGCTTGGGGGTCAGGTCTTGTGCCTGTATCCAATCTTTCCCACCATCGCTTGAAATCCACTTCTCGACCCGCTGGCCCCAGCCGTACTCGTCCATGTCTTCTTCGACAATCGACTCCCCGCTTCCGGTAATCATGTAGGCATGGAAAACACCCTGCTCATCTAATTGGAGGCAGCTTGCATTGAATGGGTGCAGCGTTTTGGTGATTCTTGTCTTCTCCCACTCACCTGCTCTGCGCTTCAAGAAGTAGAACGCGCTATCTAACGGGGTCTCCTCGGATACGGGTAGAAGAAAGTGAGGGCTATCATTCTCGTCCAAACAAATCGAGGGCCCCACCGCTGCCGGACGTTGATCCGTATCCCAGACCAGACATTGCTCATCCGCTATTTTCTTTCTTACAGGCAGCTCGATCTCCTCACCATCGATATTGTAGCCCTTGCCGGATGGAAGATCGACATAGAGATAGTATAGGTTGTAACGCTGCGTGTGGTCTCCTAGGAATTCATCATACCTCGTATTAAAAAGAGGGTCCTCAACTTTCCAAATAAACGCCACATGAAGGCGCTTTCCATCGGCGCTCACGGCAGTTGTGTTGTAGGATCCCGAATAAGCGGCGTGGTCCCCATCCTGCGGATCGGCCCCGAGGTTCACCACCGGATGACCGCCACCCTGCCAGCGATTTCCTCCGTCACTGGAGATATGATACTGCCAAAACCCCAAGTGGCCTGAATAACGCGTATAGACAAGCGTCTTGTCATCGTAGATGCGATGAATCTTGGGATAGGAAATTGACTCAGAGAAATCGATTCCCCGTCGCCATTCGGTCGAATCCCCCGGCTTTTTGGAAACCAGGTGAATCCCCGTGGTGCGATGGCATCCAAAAAGCGTATGCAAATATCCCTCTGGATCCGACCAGATGACAGGTGCAAAATGGTGGTCGCGCTTGTAGTGCTTGGCATCGATCTCGTCTTCATACCCTTGGATCAGAGAAACCGGTTCAGAGAATTCCCGCGTCTCCATATCGTAGCTAATGCAGTATGGGAAACCCTCGTCGCCTCGCCACACGATATGCGTCTTGCCGCCTGCCGCAACTGCCAGCGGATACTGCCGATTGTCGTAGAGCATTTTGAGACCGCCATTTTCAGCAAAAGGGACTGCGCTCGCCCCGTCCCCTATAACAGCCTGCGTCGCAGACAAAAGGCAAAGTGCGCCACAAACCACTTGAGCGAGCCTGATACGAGATGGTAAAGCCGGTATTGGGATATTCATTTTCAATCTTCTTCGCTCTTTCGCTAAGTCACTTTTTGGAAGTATCTTTGTTTGCCTAACCTAGCGGGTTACCTCAGAAAGTCGAAAGAATTAAAGATGCTCCGTATATTTAGAAGAATCAGACAATCTCTCATGAAAGCCGGCAGCTTCAAACGCTATATTCTGTATGCCGTTGGTGAAGTGATTCTAATTGTAGTCGGCGTACTCATCGCCGTCTCGCTCAACAATTCAAACAACTTCCGGGTCAAACGATTGCAAGAGCAGCAAATCGTGGTTCGAATCAGCAACGAGCTCAACGCTGGCATCAATCGAATATCCATTTTTCAAGACAGGCTTCGGCGCAAGGAAGAAGCGCTGCAGTCTCTCGGCCCTTTCCTCCGAGGGAAGGTTATTGATGACAAAAGAAGCTTTCTTGAAGGCGTCATCCTCGCGTCCACCTTCGGCTGGGAACAGCCTCCTTTGGAGCAAACGACATTCAGGGAAGTTCTCAATAGCGGCCAGCTAGGTTTGATTCTCGATGCCGAACTGAGACTACAGCTCACCCGATTCTATCACTTCGTAACTCAAAGCGAGGAGCGATCCAATCTGCGAATGAGCCAATTTCCTAGAACTGCCTACAAACTCATCCCTAGGGAGGCGGAGAACGAGCTTAAAAAATCTCTGAGTGAAGAGGAGATTAGCGAGATTGTTGCCACCGTGTTGAATTCAGATCTGCAATCTCATCTCATTTCAGAGCAAAACCGAGCTAAATTCATGATCGATGTTCGGGATAACATGAAGACCGAGTCCAATGAGCCTCAATCGAAGCTCGATGCCCGTAGGCAACCCGGAATGCTATCAGAGTCCAACTTTCCGAGTAGCAACTCCTCATTCTGAATTCTTATC
>CALDFV010000213.1 GCA_937942145.1 uncultured Opitutaceae bacterium | reverse complement strand
ATTCACATATCCTAATTGAGAGATTGCTAGTGGATCCGAGGCTTGACCCTAACGGGCTAAGTTGCTGGTATTCGGCTTTTTCACCCCTTAACTCATTTCTAAATCAAGGAAAATCAGTGGCAAACAAGATTACTTCAGTAGCTCAAGAAGACGAAAAGTTCCCGCCGTCTCAAGAATTCAGGAAGCAGGCTGCCATCCAAAGTCTGGCCGAATACAAGAGGCTTTACTCGGAGTCCGTGAAGAATCCAGAAAAGTTCTGGAATACTCAAGCAAAAGATTTGCTCCTTTGGCGGAAGCCTTGGAAGCAAACCCTCAAGTGGAAAGAACTTCATGCCAAATGGTTTGCAGGTGGCAAGTTAAATGTTTGCGAGAATTGCGTCGACCGGCACTTGGGAACGCCTCGGGAGAATAAGGCAGCTCTCATTTTCGAGGGCGAGCCAGGCGATCAGAAGACTTTAACCTACAGGCAGTTGCACACTGAGATTTGCAAGTTTTCCAATGCATTGGAGTCATTGGGTATCAGGAAGGGTGATCGAGTGGCAATTTATATGCCAATGGTCGCCGAGGCCGTAGTGGCGATGCTGTCCTGTGCCCGCATTGGGGCGGTTCATACGGTCATATTTGGCGGATTCAGCTCAGAATCGATCAAGGATCGAGTGAACGACTGCGCGGCAAAACTGGTGATTACAGCGGATGGAGGATGGCGTCGCGGTAAGATAATCGATCTGAAGGCGAACGTGAACCAAGCTCTAAAAGGCTGTCCGTCAGTGGAAAGTGTGATCACATTAAAGCGGGCCGCTAACCGGGTTCACATGAAGAAAGGGCGTGATTTTTGGTGGCACGACTTGGTGGCACCGGCCTCGCATGTGCACAAGGCAAAGGCCTTCGACAGCGAAACACCGCTCTTCGTTCTTTATACGAGCGGAAGTACGGGGAAGCCCAAAGGGGTGCTGCATACCAGTGGCGGGTATCTGCTCGGGACCACGATGACGTCAAAGTATGTCTTCGATTTAAGGGAGAGCGATACGTATTGGTGTACGGCAGACATTGGATGGATCACCGGACACAGCTATGTCGTCTACGGGATTCTGAGCAATGGGGGAACTAATGTTATTTACGAGGGCGCTCCCAACGAGCCCGGTCCGGACCGATTCTGGTCCATCGTGGATCGCCATAAAGTGACGATCTTCTATACAGCGCCCACGGCGATTCGGGCTTTCATGAAGTGGGGCGACGATCATATCAAAAAGCACGATTTGAGTTCCTTGCGCTTGCTTGGTTCGGTAGGAGAACCCATCAACCCCGAGGCCTGGAAGTGGTATCACAAAGTCATTGGAGGAGGTCGTTGCCCGATCGTGGACACTTGGTGGCAGACGGAAACGGGCGGGATTATGATCACAACACTCCCGGGAGCCGTGTACTCGAAGCCTGGGTCCGCTGGTCTGCCCTTCTTCGGGGTGGTTCCGAAGGTATTCAATGACGCCGGCAAGGAAGTTCGGAAAGGTACCAGCGGCAAGCTGGTATTGACTGAACCTTGGCCGAGTATGCTCCGTACTTTGTACGGTGACAACAAACGGTACAAAGAAACCTATTGGAGCGAGTACGAGGGCGTTTACTTTTGCGGGGACGGCTGCCGTCAGGACAAGGATGGCTATTTTTGGATCGTCGGTCGGATTGACGACGTATTGAATGTATCAGGACACCGATTGGGGACGGCTGAGATCGAGAGCGCTCTGGTTAGCCATCATTCGGTGGCGGAGTCAGCTACGGTAGGGCGACCTCATGAGATTAAGGGTAGCGCCATCGTTTGTTTCGTCACGCTAAAAGACGGATTCAAGGGCGATGATAAGCTGAAAGCGCTGCTGCGGGCTCATGTCGGCGCTGAAATTGGACCGTTCGCCAAGCCTGACGAAATTCGGTTCGCCAAAGCCCTGCCCAAGACGCGCAGCGGAAAAATCATGCGTCGCCTGCTCAAGGACATCGCTGCCGGCAAGGAGATCCATGGCGATACCACCACTCTGGAGGATGTTGGAGTGGTGAAGCAGTTGCAGGCAAACAAGGATTAAGCGTGAAGGGAGTAAGGGCTGAAATCTTGAATCAGCCCGACTCTTTCAGGCTTCATCCTTAAAAACCGGGGGTGCATTCTCTTATAAAAGGTGATAAGGGAAGAAAGTGGGGCTCAGAGGACAGTCAGCGAATCTGAAAAGCGGATTCAGTGTATTTGAGATCATTGGGGTGATTGCGGTGATCACGATCATCATGACCATGCTAGTGATGTCCTTAGGCGGCATACGCCCGGCGGCGGACAGCAAGGCGGCCCAGTCGGAGATTATATTGATTCAGCAGGCTTTGGAGGCTTATAAGTCCCGCTTTGGCGAGTATCCCAAGAAGGTAACCGTAGGCGGTTCTAATCCTTCGATGGAGGTGATTTTGTTCAACGCCCTCATGGGTACGTTGGCTCCCAACGGGAAGCTAGGCAATTTCAGTTCGGTGCTCGATCGAAACAATCTAAGTTTCGCGACAACTAATTTTCCTCTAGTGGGCGGTACGCCTGCTCTGGCCGATAATCAACTTCTCGACCCCTGGGGGGTCCCTTACCTGTATCGCTATGATCCTGAAGATGCGAGTTGGGAAAATTTCAGCTATGTTTTGTTTTCAGCGGGGCCCAATGGAATTTACACGGACGTGACTGCTGAGGGGCAAATAAATGATAGTGGTGCAGGAAACCAGGACAACATCTACGCTGAGTAGAGCGGGGGAGTTCTGGTATCATTGAAATGACGAGAAGATCCAAAAGGAAAGGGTTTACGCTGATCGAGCTTGTGGTCGTGCTCTCAATCATGGTGATTCTAGCGACGCTGGGGATCGTTGGCTACCAGTCCAGCTTTCCTCCAGGAGTGATCAGCGCGGCCAGAAATGAAATTCACGGAATGCTGCGTTTCGCCCGACAGCAGGCGATCACGCAAGGCAGCAATTCAATGCTGATCGTAAACTACGAAAAAGCGGATACAGAGAAATTTCTCCGCTATATCGGTGTGATTGTAGAGGACGAATACAATTCTGGAAACTGGAACGCCGCTCATTCAGGCGTCTACCTACCGGAGGGTGTGTTTTTCGTTCCACAGATCGTAGATGGCGCTACCGATGGTTTTTCGTTCGACGCGGCATGGCCTGCGGATGGTGCGGATCCAGACATTAGAAGCCAGTACAATTGCAGTAACGTCGTGGCTTCTCCAAACGCAATTGGAGCGATCGAGTATCCCGTTAATATGACCATTGCCCTCGACGCGTCGACCGGCGACGAGCAAGACTGGATCGGATTCCAATTCGGCCCCGATGGTCGGGTGAAGGGGGTAGATTTCAGCGCGTGTAGCGCGGGAGATGGTTCTCAAAGCAATCACATCGTTTTGGGAACCGCGAGGCGCTTGTCGGAAACGGACTTGCGCTTCGAGAAGAGCGAGAACGCTCTGGGAATTGTCCTTAGAAGAAATGGGGTGAGCTATGCCGTTGATGACACCGATGCGATGTAGAATGAGATCGGTTAGCGTATCCGCTTTTACAATCCTCGAGACGGTTCTCGCACTGTCGGTTTTCGCCATTGTGGTGGTGCCGGCCATTGGTTTGGTGGCCTTGTCTTACCGGAATACGAGTACTGAATTGGCCGCTCCGAACGCGGTGGAGATCAAGTCATTGCTAGAGCTGGAGTTAAGGGGGGCAGTGATCATTGATGGGAGTGATACCTATGATGTTTTCCATACCAGTTTTTTGAACAGCGACGTCACTTTCTATGCGTCTAAGGATTTCCAAGAGCTCGAACAAGACGGAGCCGGAATGAGTGATGAGGAAAAGTACTATAAGTTAAGCGTTTCCGTTCCGGTGGACTACGTTTACGACCCGGACGACGCCTATCGCGTTTTTCTCTTCAATATCATTTGGCCTGCCTATGTGGAAGGAACGGGTGGGGTTTTTGTCGACAATGAAGACAATGCCGAAGGGCTGCGTCAAATGGTGCTACCTACTGTATTGAGAAAATGACTTCAGGACGGAAAGCATTTACGCTGATCGAGTTGGTAGTCGCATTGGGGATTACCGCGGTGATTGGGTATTTATTTATCTCGATTGGCCGCGACTTTGCGATCGCGTGGGACAATGTGGGGAATTCCGTAGCTCGCGAAACCGAGGCCCGCGGGGCTCTAGATGCCATTACCCGAGATTTTGAATCCGCCTTTTTCCGGGAAGGTTCAGATGTGATGTTTGCGATCGACGTATTGGACGACAACTCAAATGCCGGCGCAAAATGGGAGGCCGGCTCTGCTGAGCGACCTTCAGCCGATGGATTCGATGCGACGAACCATGAGTATGGCTGGGCAGGGTGCTGGGTTCGGCTCATCTGCGCTTCACCTTCACTCAATGCCGTAGGATACCAAATCATTCGATCGACGATTAAAGAC
Organism: uncultured Opitutaceae bacterium; assembly: GCA_937942145.1. Lineage (GTDB taxonomy): Bacteria > Verrucomicrobiota > Verrucomicrobiia > Opitutales > Opitutaceae > Pelagisphaera. The sequence goes on along the minus strand of CALDFV010000213.1, from coordinate 2,342 downwards.
ACGATTGGGCTTCCACGTTACATGCTCTATCGAAATGTCGTTACGGTCGAAGATACGGTTGATAATTCTATCAGCAGCGGTTACGATCTAACGTCGGCGGTTTACACAACCAACGGGGATGTTGTCACTCCAGAGCGACCGAATATCCTGGCGGTCAATGTAGTGGACTTCGGAGCCCGCCTTTATGTATACGAAGATCCGGCAACGGATCCCAGCCTCGATGATGCCCCGGACGGGTTGAGGCTGATATTTCCGGCTGATACTACCAGTCGGTTAGAAACAACGATTCCGAGCGGGCTTTGGCATCGGGCAAATACCTTTCTCGGGACGACTTATGAGAATCGATATCCTGACGTGGTTGAAATTTTCATACGAATTTTGGATGAGAAAGGGGCAAGCGAATTATCGGCGATGGAGGAAAGCGGCTTAAATGATCGATGGGAAGAGATCGTCGCCGATAATTCAAAGTTGTACCGGCGCTTTATAGCGGTGCGTGGAAAGGGAGGTCTCTAGAATGCCAAGGGTTCGCAAGCTCAATGAGAAGAGAGGCTTCGCTCTCATTCTGGTTTTCTCGTTAGCGGCAATTATTCTGCTTTTGAGTTTGTCCCTGGTTTCGCTGACCCAGATTGAAACCGCATCCAGCCGATACGACCAAGGCATGCGCCTCGCGCGGGCGAATGCGCGATTGGCCTTAGACATGGCGATTGGCGACTTGCAGGAGTTTACCGGTCCGGACCAGCGAATCACGGCGACGGCAGATGGGGCTCGATCCGGCGCCTATATCGGCGACAGCTTTAACGATGCGACGGACCCGGCGTCAAATGGCGTCTACCAGCCCTTTTGGACGGGGGTTTGGAATAATGACAACTCGAATGACAATCCCATTTGGCTCGTAACGCGACCGCTGGACGCGACATATGCTCTAGATAGTGGCACCCAGGAAGCCGATCCTTTTGTGAGCGATTATGGGGCTGGCAAGCCACTGGTTAAACTGGTTGGGGCTGAGTCCGCCAAGCCCGAAAATCCGGGGACGGGGCAGGATGAGTACGATATTTATGTGCCTAAAGAGCTTGTGGCCTCTGATGAAATCGTTGGTTTGGCAGCGACGGAAGAATCGACCGTAGGGCACTACGCCTACTGGGTTGGCGATAATGGAGTGAAAGCGAGTTACCTGCTCGAAGACAACGTTCCTGAGGTGCTTCACGACACCTACGACAGTAGTGGGGCGACCTATGAAAACCGCAGGCTCAGCCAGATGGCGGCCCATCGCTACTTTTTGGAGATGGAAAGCCTTTCAGCGAGCCCCCGACTGATGAACGCGACCGACTTAAGGCTGAGCACCATCGTCAGCGAGTTCGCGATCAGCGAAGAAATCGATTCGGGAGATTCTTTGTTAGGCAGTTTCACGCACAATGACGTGCTGCGTCGGTATCACGATTTCAGCGGTCTTTCGAAAGGACTCCTCGTTGACACGGCTCGCGGTGGTTTGAAGGAAGACTTGTCAAATATCCACGGCGTCAGCACGGGAGATTCAGGCGTGGACGATTTGGTGAACAATTACTTGATGCCCTATCTGAATGTGTCGGATATTCCGACCACTTCAGCCATCGACTTGAGGCGAGCCTATTCGATTGCCCCGAAGAACACTACGTTTGGAGGGGGTGGACCCACGCCAGCCATCGCACCTTTGATTACGGAATTTTGGATGGTGATCCAGATGTCGGCTCCGGAATTAGGGGTTGGAGCCGATCCCATGGAAAAGAGACAGAGCGATATTTACGGCCAATTTGGGGTCGTAGTCGAACTTTGGAATCCCTATACGAGCCGAATCAATGGAGATGAATTACGGATTCGAATCGAAAACCCGCATGCAGACGGACTCGTGGTGAACTACTACGACAACTGGAATTATGGTGATCTTCCAACTGTGTCCCATGAGATCCCAAATTTTGGATTGGAAGACGTAATGGATGGCGTATCTGAATTTACTTTAGACACGTCGGGAACTTGGTGGGAGCCCGGGGAGGTACGCACCTTTAAAGGATCTTACGTTCCGGTGCTGGGAAATCCGGGAGCAGGCATTTTGGATCTGACTACGGGAACTGAGATCCCACAAGACGCTTTCTATGATTACCCGATACCAGAGCTATCTACGCCAGTAACTGATTTTGAGAGTTTGGATGAAGTTTACACATCTGACCGATTAGAACTGGTGGGCCCGGCTTGGACGCCGGAAATTTCCTTGAGGACAAGTGGTGGGGACGAACTGTATCGGTTTATTTTGGATGGTGTATCTTTCTATGAAATGAGAAGTTCTCCCACTCCTGTTCTCCCACCGGCGG
>CALDFV010000212.1 GCA_937942145.1 uncultured Opitutaceae bacterium | reverse complement strand
AAATAATGATGATCGCTATACCGCCTACGACTTTTTCCGAAGTAACATTGGTAAGGCTTGAACAGGGGCCTCTGGAGATTCGAAAAGTCAACGTTTGATTTTAGGCAAACGGTTTTCCGTTGTGGGCGAAATGATTTCTTTGCGGTGATTCAAACTGAAGATAGATTCGATCGGGCCTTATCGAGAGGACTTGCGAAACCGCTTTAGTGAGAGTCTGAGAAAAATCAGGTATTTTTAGGTCGTCCAATCCCAAACTGATGAGGGTGCAGAAGGCGCAGGTTTCAGTCGTTCCAGCGAAACTCATAGAAGGAGAAAACCCGATACGAACCATCACGTAGTCCTCGGGCTTGCCGAGAAGGCTCGCTATCTGAGTTGAGAGAGTCTTGAGATCAGGTTCGCCTTCCGATGGGGAGAGCGAAGCGTTCGTTTCAATATTTAGATAGGGCATTGTAAATTGAGCTCATCGAGCTTTTCCTGTAACCTTAAACCCCGTTATGGAGCGGTTCGGATTTTGAAGAGAACCGGTGAAATGTAATTGGAACTGGCCGGCTTTCTTCCCGCTATCGGGATCGTAAAAATTGAACTCGTACTCGCATCGGGCCCCTGAGTTGGGTTGCGGCTTTGTGATTCGACTCGGTTTTCCCATGACATCGAAAATTTCGGTGAGCGAAGGGAGGGAATCATTGGGTACAGAAGGCTTGTCGAGCTCAATACTCATGGATCGCCTCAACTTGTTGATCTTGGCTTCTCCGATTTTTCTGAACATCGACAGGATAGGATCTGAGCCGATTAGCTGAACAAACGTTTCGTCGATCTCCATGTGCGTCAGAAGACGATCCTTAAAGCGCGTTTTGAACTCCATCGAAAAGGGTCGGTCGTCTGGAGAGCCGAGCTTTTTCTGAAAGGTCCATGTCCAGTCCTCGTCGCTGTGGCTTTGGTGGAGTTTCTCGATGTCTTCAGGACTCGCGCCGCTTAGGAAGACGAAGTCGGAATCCCTGATGACAGGGTCACGAAACCCGAAAACGAGCTTCGGAGAAGATTGGACCGTTACGTTTTGGTCGAATTTCTTTAGCTGGTTCTTGAAATAAAGAAGTCGAAGATAGACACACCCGGACAGCGTAAGCGATAGGGTTATCAGGCAAATCGCAGTGAGCAGTCGTTTCGATTGGAATCTCTGGCTCATAAAGGGTGGGGCGTTTATTAGAATTCTAGAAACTTGAAACAGGAAAAGGTTCAAACTTTGAAAGGGCGAGGACTAAAGGGAATTCGATTGGCCCTCTGCGGGGGTGATTGAATCTGCGAGAACATAAATGTGTCGGGACTTCGTCCCTCGGCACCCTGTGGCTGTTGTTCGCTTCGCTGTCGTCCTGAATGGGCTCGGCGCTGTCCTAGGGATCCTGGGTACCTTTTCGATAAGGTTTCCCGCCCGAAGGGTGGCCGGGAAAAGCCCTGGATACTCTCTGGTCTCGCCACAGGGTATCTCGGGCGGTTGGAGCGGAGCGATATCATTTCAATCTAGCGGAAGTACTCCCGCTTCCTTGGCTGGACAAATTGGAATCCATCCATTGACTTATCAGCGAATAAGGCGTCAGGGATGGCGTGGATTGGCCAGACCTCAAATTCTATGTATCCTAGATTGACTATCCAATTTGTGACCGGGATCGTTGCCGTTTTGGCAGCGGCCACGTTTCAGGGCTCGCTTTGGGGAGCAGGTGATTGGGAGCAGGAAGCCTTGCTGCTCTACAATTCTGGGTCTCCCGAGATCAACGACCTGAGAGCAAGGAGTACTGGGAATGAGCGACTGAAATTGTATGCGAGAGCATTGGGCCAATTGCACGCTCTACCCATGAGGGAGGAAAATGCGCTCTTGGCGAAGGAGACGTTCGATATCCTTTTTGAGTCGAACCCGAACGATCAAGTGGGAATGGCGTCTGCCTATTACCTAGCAAGAATCACCCATAAGCATCTGGACCAGCCTGACTTGGAGGCAGCGCGTTCTGCTTACCGATACATTTTTGAGTCCTATCCATCGAGGTTTTTTGGGGAGCTGGCCTTTCTGAAGTACCTTCTTATCGAGCTATACAATGAGGAAAGCACGCAAAGCCTATCCGATCGTATCGCGAGTTTAGAGATGCTGGGTGATCAGCTAACGATTCCAGATATGATACGGGGTTATCACCGTGCGGTTGGAGATGCCTATTTGGGTTACGAATTGTCGGAAAAAAAGGCTTACGAGCATTTGAAAGTGGCTTATGAAATTAAGTCCTCGGTTCCGGAGACTCAGGTTGAATTGATGCTTACGGTCGCCGAGCTAGCTGAATTTTTCGGGGAGAAAGACGTCGCAATAGCGGCGCTCCAGGATTTCCTGAAGGCTGCCAATGGGGATGATCGCAGAGGCGAAGTCGCTCTTCGAATCGCAGCGCTCAATTCGAAATAGGTATGTACTTTCGCATAGACTGATACCAGAGGTAGTGGTAGTCAAGGTTTCAATACGTTTCTACCTTTTGATGGGATTGCTCCGATGGCCCTCCTCAACCGGGTCTGGACAAATGGGAATCATCTGGTTTTGTTGCTTTCCCTGATGCCTGAGGCCGAACTACCAAACGAACCTGCCTTCACAATCGTCTCGAGTTTTGTTAGAGAGCGAAACGTTCTTTTCGCAATGGCGAATTTCAGCGATTTGTATGTGGACTACTATCTACACCTAAAGGACAACAAGATCGATATGGATCCTCGAGCGGACGACCTGCTCAAAACCACATTGGCCGCCTTTTCCCTCCATTGCGTTTCGCGTCCTAGAAACGAAGTCTTGGCCTGGACCATCAATTTTCAGGACCCGCTGCTAAACCTTTTTCTAGGAGGGGATACCGAAATTGGGTCGGTGGTAGGGCGTGCTTTCACTGAAAACGTCAAGGAGGCGGAAGAGAACGTTTTTTATCAGGAAGTCGCGAAGGGAAACCAGCCAATCCATCGCAGTGTGGTCCCTTTTGAAGGAAATGATCCGTTGGCGGCCGTGGAGGCCTTTTACGCGATGAGTGAGCAGCGGCCAGCCCGTTTTTTCAGGCTCGATACGGAGACCTTTGCCATCGTCTCTGCCCATCCAGATTATGATGAAGAATGGTTCCGGGATCTGACGGTAGACGATTTGCGTGTATTATCGGTAACCGAGCAAGTGAACCCCTTGGAGACTCGCCTTGTAAAATGGGAATGTGGCTGTAACCAAAAGCGGATTCTCGAGGCTTTGGATCCAGTATGGCGCCAAAGTCCCGATGAGCTATTTCTCGGAGAGGAGTTGATTGAAGTGAATTGCCCAAGGTGTGCCGGCAAGTATCGAGTCAGCAAAGAGATCATGGAAGCCTACGATCAGGCGTTGAAAGATAAAGAGGAAAAGTTAGGAGGTTGATCTTCTGGGATGAAGAGTCAGGTAGGATTCGAAAGTTAGACAGAAACCAAGCTTGTGAAAGCGTGCTATTTGATCGGAGCCTAGCTTGTCCTCTTTGAAATTGTCTTAGGTGTCCTGCATGCGACCTTTACATTGGATGAGGTGGAGCGGTTGAAGCTAGCGAATAGGTTCCATGTGGGAAAAGAAAGCAATCTCCCGACTGGGTTTTCGCCTTTCCAGTTCACTTTACTAGGTTTGGTTTGTGGAACAATTCTTGTCCTTAAGCGCTATCTGTATCCAAAAAATAAGCTTTCGTTAAGATGGGCGGGCTGTGCTGTGGGAGCCATTTTCTTGTCCGTAGATGAATCCGCTCTCGTTCATGGAACATTTGGAACGGTTTTGGGACAATATCTAGGTTCCGCGGAATCACCGGATTCGGGTGGATTTTTAAAATCGTTGAAGTCCTACTATTGAGCGGTGCTCTATGTCCCATAAGCTCTACCGATAGTCATTGGGTTTGGCGTGTTTTTCTGGAAGG
>CALDFV010000211.1 GCA_937942145.1 uncultured Opitutaceae bacterium | reverse complement strand
GAAGGACTCGGCGATGCTGGTCTGGTTGGAACCGGGACTGTATACGGCGATAGCGAGAGGATTCGAAGGAGATGAAGGAATCGCGTTGATCGAAGTATTCGAACTCAGATAATTTGGATTACACCGAGAATCCGGGTAAGTCCAAGCGGTTCACTTTAACCCCATGCAGGGGTTGCATTATGTAGAAGGTGCCCTATTGGTTCTGCGTCATGTTCGTCGACGAGACCAAAGTGAAGTTGCAAGCGGGAGATGGCGGCCGAGGCTGTGTAAGTTTTCGTCGTGAAAAGTATGAAGCTTTCGGAGGACCCAATGGGGGAGATGGCGGCAAAGGAGGGGACGTCATTCTGGAGGGTTCCAGCAACGAGAATAACCTCACCCGTTATCGTTTTCAGCCGCATTGGAACGGCGGTCGTGGCGAACATGGTCGGGGTTCAGATCAGAGCGGTGCCCAAGGAAAAAACTGTGTGCTGACGGTGCCACCGGGAACGATAGTGGTGGATCTGGAAACGGGCCAAATTGTGGCCGAAATCCTCGAGCATGGCGAAACCAAGGTCCTGCTTGAGGGAGGCAACGGAGGTTGGGGAAACAAAAAATTCAAAAGCTCGGTGAATCGAGCCCCCAGAAGAGCTAATCCAGGCGAACCGGGCGGGTCGGGAGAGTTTAAGCTAATTCTTAAGAGTATCGCGGACATCGGCTTGGTGGGGTACCCGAATGCGGGTAAATCAACCTTGACGAGTCTGATAACGAATGCCCGTCCCAAGGTGGCGGCCTACCCGTTCACGACCCTATACCCTCAAATTGGAGTTATCGAATACCCAGAACGTTACAAGACACTAGAAATAGCTGATATTCCTGGGCTGATCGACGGTGCGAGCGAAAACCGAGGCTTAGGGCATCGATTCTTGAGGCACATCGAACGCTGTTTTTTACTTACCCTCATTATAGATATGTCGGGAATTGATGGTCGGGAGCCATGGGCTGACTATGACCAGCTTATACAAGAGTTGGGGGCTTATGATCCAGAGCTACTAAAAAAGCCTAAACTAGTGGTAGCCAACAAGATGGATGAGGAATCGGCGGTAGAAAATCTTAAAATATTCGAGAAAACTCGCGATGTTGCCATCCAGCCAGTCTCCTGTTTGACCGAGGAGGGATTAGCCGAACTAAAAGAACTTCTCTGGGAAAAGGTAACTGAGGCTAAAGCTAAGGAAAAAGAAGCCGAGAGTTCAAAGAGCGGAAACCGCTAACGACGACTCTCAAGCAACTAAGCCTTAACCAATCCCTCAATGGCCAGTCTCAAGCCACTTATTATGCGTGCCAATCGGCTCCTTGGAGCCAGTCTGGTGGAGAAAGAGCTTGTCTCGATCGATGATCTTGACGAGGCCAACGATCGGTTTGCGGAGCTCGTTTCGTCTGAATCCAACTCTATGCAGATCAGTCTGTTGTCTATTCTGGTATCGGAAAAGCAGTCGATCAGCGAGGATGACCTGCTCGAGTTGCTCGTCGAAGATTACGGGCTAGGCCTGGTAGATGTGAGGAATGTGGAGTATCCGGATTCTTTAAAGAAGACTCTCGACACGAAAGTTTGCTGGGCGACATTGACCGTACCGTTTGATCATCTCGAAGATACCACCTATCTGGCGAGCGCTTACTATTTGAGTCCAGCAGCTCGTACCTACTGGGAGGAAAAATTGGATGGGCACGTCGTCTGGTTTGCATCAACGGTGGAGTCATTGACGGACTTTCTGGAAAAATTTGAATCATCAGCGGTCGCAGCGGCTACGAATTGAGAATCATGGCACTGGGAAGACTTCAGGGAGCGATTGTCGATAATCTTGCGGAACGTTCGCATTTGAATACCGGGCAGCTGGAAGCGCTGAAGGGAACTGATTCGGATCTTAATGGTAGCGAATTTGATGAGTTGCTCCTCGGGGAGTACCGTGTATCGCTGCATCAGCTAAACGTAGCCAAAGCGAAGGCCTATGGAGTCGCTCCGTTTAACGTTAAGGGGCTGGACGTCAACCGAGGGACCTGGGAAATTCTAGATCAGGAGTTTTGCAACGAGTACGGTGTAGTCCCTGTGAGTTGCGTGGGAAAATATATCGTTGTCGCTTTTTCGAATCCTTTCGAACTGACGATTTCGAGCAAGATCGCGGAGATTAGCGGAAAACAGGTGGTTACGCTTCTGAGTCCTGAAAGGGATATTAAGGAAGTGCTCAATCAGGATGCCAATTCTGCGAAAGAGTCTCAGTTCGACGATGTCGTTGAAGCGGTTGGGATTGAATTCGGCCCCGTGGAAGACCTCGATGATGACAGTCTTGATGACGAGGAGTCGGCTCCGATCATTCAGCTAGCCAATCGTATTGTCGAGGATGCTTATGGACTGGGAGCGAGTGACATACACATTGAGCCCCAGGAAAAGGAGCTTGTCGTTCGCTATCGCATTGACGGTGTTTGCCAGGAGAAATTGAGGTTGCCCAGCAAGGTGGCTGGCTCGCTGATTGCGCGTCTTAAGATAATGGCTAACTTGGACATTGCGGAAAGACGATTGCCCCAGGATGGACGCATCATTTTTAAGCAGTTCACTCGAAAAAACATAGACATTGATTTACGGGTCGCCACGGCTCCTCTAAACTACGGTGAAGGGATCGTCATGCGTATTCTCGATAAGCAGAAATCGACAATGCCACTGCCTGCACTCGGATTTGCGGAAGAGAATCTTCTCAAATACCGCGAAATTATCAAGCAACCCTACGGTATGATCCTCCATTGTGGTCCGACCGGATCGGGTAAGTCGATGACACTTTATTCAGCTCTAAATGAGATTAATAGCCCTGGTATTGTAATTAGAACCGCGGAAGACCCGATCGAGTATACGTTGAATGGGATCAATCAAATGCAGATGAATCGCCAGATCGGTCTGACATTTGCTAGCTCATTGCGGGCGTTCCTGCGTCAGGATCCTGATATCATCTTGGTTGGAGAAATTCGAGATACGGAAACCGCTAATATTGCGGTTGAAGCCGCTCTGACGGGTCACTTGCTTATCAGCACATTGCATACAAATGACGCGCCCGGTACGATTGCGCGTTTAACGGACATGAACATTGAGCCCTTCATGATTTCGTCTTCACTCCTCTGTGTCTGTGCTCAACGATTGATGCGCCGCGTGTGCAAGACCTGCCGGATTCAATATGAGCCAAAAGGGCGTGAGAAGGAGGTTCTAGAGGCAGGTATCAATTGGAGTGGTACGATATTCAAGCACAACCCCAAAGGTTGTCCGCGGTGTAGCAGTACGGGATTCAAAGGCAGAATCGGTATCCACGAGTTGATGGCTACAAATGACGAGCTGATCGAAGCGATCAACAAAGGGAAAGAGACATCCGAAATTAAAAAAATCGCAATGCGTGGAGGAATGAAAACACTCCATCAGGATAGTTTACTTAAGGTCAGGGACGGTATAACAACCTTGCCAGAGGCTTTGGCGACGGTGCCGGTAGACATGACTTGATTTGCAGAATTACCTCCAAATTGGGGTCAATGCTCTTTTGATTTGGCTGCGGCCAGAAGTAAATCGGAAGAAATCCGGTATTTGTAGTTTGGGTTCACGTACTGGAAACTGATTTCCAGCTCAGGTGTCACTAGGAATACTGAAGGAACAGGCAATTTTCCGCGCCTTTTGTTTTCGTAACTGACGCCGAACGCATCCATGGCTCTGTAATCACTGTCAGATATCAGCTGGTAGCCGAGATTAAGTTTTGCGTCGGTGATATCGAGCGATTCCGGTTTGTCAGGGCTGATAGCGATGATCTGATACCCGCTTTTTTTTAGATCGTCTTCGATGGAGGCTAGTTCGGACAATTGTGTGTTACAATAGGGGCACCAACTTCCGCGGTAAAATATTACGACTGATGATCGACCTTGAAGGACATTCAACAAGTCTATGGGTTCACCTTGTTGGTTGGTGACTTCTACTGAAGGTATCTTAGCGCCGATCAGAAGTGGTCTTACTTCTTCCGCCGTGTTTGCGTTAAGGAAATTCGTATTGGCGATGAACAGTGCCAGTATGGCAAGAACTGGAATGGGCTTCATGGAGTATAAAATCGAGAGGTTAATCTTGGCTCTGCCCGCTCTAACGAGCCCGGGAGGGATTTGAATGCTGCTTCATCGGTTTTTCAAGATGAGGTCCATCATTTTGTAGACGAGTTTAGCCGTGATGAAATCTGAGGCATGCTGAGAAGGCACAGGGGCAAGTTCGACGACATCGGCTCCGATTACCTTCCGTCCTTTCATCGCATTCTCCAATCCTTCGATGGCCTGATACCAGTTAAGTCCTCCGGGTTCGGGTGTCCCGGTACAGGGAACTAGTGAGGGGTCCAAACCGTCCACATCGAATGTGATGTACAGGTTCTTGGGGAAGCCCGTAGGGAGCAGTGTTTCTGGAAAACCACTTCTAGCGATCTCGTCTGCATCAAGATGGGGAATTCGGTTAGTTTCTCTGAATCTAGCTTCGCTGGCTGACAGAGATCGAATTCCAATTTGGAATATAGGGATATTGAGATCGTGAATGCGTCTCATAATGCAAGCGTGACTGTATTTGTTCCCTTGGTACGAGTTGCGAAGGTCGGCATGGGCGTCAAACTGTACGACACCGAAATCAATGCCGCGGCTATTGATCTCGAGAATCGGCCCGAGAGTAGCTGCGTGCTCGCCACCTAAAAGGATTGGGATTTTGCCTTGGCTCAAGGCAATTCCTATCGGCTCGCGAACACGTTCGAGAGTGGCTTCCGGATCCGTATCACAGTTGACGAATGGGGCGGTATAGATTCCTGATGCCCCTGGAACCCCTCCGTCTAGGAAGGCTTCAAGTTGGGTAGATGCGTGTAGGATCGCTGCGGGGCCGTAGGCGGTTCCGCCTCCATAGGATACACTCGTTTCCCAAGGTGCTGGAATAATGTGAAACGCAGCGGTTTCGGGTGAGCTGGGAGGGATGTCGTCCGAGTGAAAAGCGGGAGGCTTGCTGAAGGGGGATATTTCTGCGCTCATTTGAATCTACGATAGTCGGTTCTTGTAATCTTCGTATCCGAATTCCCGAACAATATTGAGCTCGCCAATTCGAGGATCCCAGGTGGCAATGGAAGGGTGCTTGATGCCATTGAAGGTCGTTGTTTTCACCATTGTATAGTGCGCCATATCGAGGAATTGAATCTGGTTTCCGGGTTGGAGCGGACGATCAAAAGAGTAGTCACCGACCACGTCTCCGGCGAGGCAGGAGAGTCCTCCTAAGCGGTAAGTGTGGGCTCTTTCGTCCGGTGGGCTTGCCCCGAAAATCTCGGGACGGTAGGGCATCTCGAGGACGTCGGGCATGTGGCAGGTAGCCGAAATGTCTAAAATTGCTATGTCTGGCTTACCTGGAATGATGTCGAGGACCGTTGCCAGTAGGATGCCGGTATTTATGGCGATCGCTTCTCCGGGCTCTAGGTAAACTGTCAAATTCGGATATCTGCCTTTGAATGACCTAAGTGTCTCGGCTAGAAGGTCCCGATCATAAAGCGGGCTAGTGATATGGTGTCCTCCTCCAAAATTAACCCACTTCATTTGAGGAAGCCATTGGCCGAATCGCTCTTCGAACGCTTCGAGCACTCTCACGAATGTACCCGAATTTTGCTCACATAGGGCATGGAAGTGTAGTCCTTCAACTCCGTCAAGGCTCCGATCCTGAAACGCTTCTACGGGTATCCCGAGTCGTGTTCCCTTGGCGCAAGGGTCATAGAGTGGAACTTCGACTTCAGAGTATCCTGGATTAACCCGTAGGCCGTATGAAATGCTGCGATTTGAATTGAGAATTGCCATTCGATGGCGCTCCAATTGCCGAAAGGAATTGAAGGTAATATGGTGGGCGATTGGCAATATTTCCGCCATGTCCCGATCGGAGAAAGCGGGAGCGTATACGTGAACCTCCTTACCGAAGAATTCTGATCCCAGTTGGGCTTCGTGAGGGCCACTGGCGCAAACACCGGCGAGGTAATTTGAAAGAAAAGGAAATACGCTATGCATAGCGAAGCCTTTAAGAGCGCAAAGAATCTTGCAGCCCGCGTCCTTCTGCACTGAGTCAAGGATACTTAGATTGCGCTCGAGTCGTTGAAGATCTACCACGAAGCAAGGCGAGGGAATTCCTGCCGGAAGACTGGGATCGTAGTGGACAATATGATCCATGCTAGTCTACTAGCACGGCGGGTTTCTCTGCGAGAAAGACTTCTTTCCAGGGGAGTCCATGCCAGTTCAATTGTTCCATGAAAGGGTCGGGATCGAATTGCTCGACATTGAAAACGCCTTCACCTCTCCATTTACCGGTTAGCACCATCATGGCCCCAATCATCGCCGGAACCCCAGTGGTATAGGACACTGCCTGCGACTTTACCTCTGCAAAGCACTGTTCGTGATCGCAGATGTTGTAGATATAGTAGTGTTTCCTTTCACCCTCTTTCAATCCATCAACAACACAACCGATGCAGGTGCGACCCTTCGTGGTTTCTCCGAGAGAACCAGGGTCAGGCAAGACCGCTTTGAGGAACTGTAGAGGAACGATTTCTTGTCCTTGGTAAAGAATAGGGTCGATTCGTGTCATTCCAACATTCTCCAATATACGCAGGTGGGTAAGGTATTGTTTTGAAAATGTCATCCAAAACCGAATACGCTGAATTTCGGGAATGTGCTTGGCCAGGGATTCCATTTCCTCATGGTACATCAAGTACATTTCCTTCGGGCCTATGCCTTCTGGGAAGTCAAACGAGCGATGTACCGAGAGAGGTTCCGTTTCTTTCCATTCCCCATGTTCGAAAAATCGGCCGTTGGCCGTGACTTCCCGTATGTTGATCTCAGGGTTGAAGTTGGT
>CALDFV010000210.1 GCA_937942145.1 uncultured Opitutaceae bacterium | reverse complement strand
CCGCCATTCGGGATCATCGCTCCTCCAGTCTTCCTTCTTCTTTTTGCGGATGGCGGCCATAAGATCCTTTCGCTCTTCGCGCAGGATTTCTATGTCGTCGGAGTCTTTCCGTTTCGCCTTCTGAAAATCCTCGTCAAACTTCCTTTGTCGCTTCAAGAGCGGGTCCATGAAATCCTTAAAAATATTGGATTTCCCGGTAGCGGATCGGGCTATACCCATCAAAAAGATGTTGCCATACCGCGGCCTATCGAAAGCCCCGAGGATCTGGAACGCTCTTTGAATGGCGATGGAAACCACAGCCAACCCCAGCATGTATGGCAACTGTGGCGGAACGCCGTATACCCTTGCTACTTCTTGAGCCATGCGACTGATGGGATTCTCGCCGATCGCATCCTTGGGGAACGCGAGCTGATTCTCCGATTCGGTTTCGGTTGCCGTTCCAGGGATTTCAGAAACGAGCAAGGCGACTACGTTAGCTTCGAGCTTTCGGACTACATCGTTGCTCATCAGGCCACCTCCTTCCTAAAAACGGGTTCCGGAGTTGGAGAACTCCTCAAGAAGATAAGCCTCTGCTCCTCTAGACCCCTCGCGGCCCCACACATACGTGGATGGGCAGTCGAGCAAATAGTGCAGACATCATATCCGGAGTTCCCGAATCTGCTGCACCCAGCCCCAACGAGCGATTTTATGTTAGACGCTGCCTTGCGATAGTCCTCCGGCGTCTCAGCATCAACTCTTAGCCAACAGTGATAGCTCTTACGTCCTGAGAAGACGATCGCCTGAAGATAAGGGAGGACATATCCAGCGAAGCTTAGTTGAGTTTGCAGGCTGACGTTGTCATTCTCCAAGACAATAAACCTGTGCTTTAGGACGTCAGAGGCTTTGATATGCCGGTCCTTGGGAAGCCGATAAAGAACTTCTGGACTGATCGGATTCGCATACACCCAGGAACCTTCTTCGGATTGGAGAACTGGGTTTTCGATTAGATACTCCAGCCACTCCTCTCTCGACTTCACGAAAGAGGGACTTTTGTGGCTAGTCTTGATAGCAATGAGATCTCCTTCCCTGAAGCAGCAAGAAAGCAGTAATCGAGCGTCCTCCCTGCCGCAGTTTAGCTCGAAATCCGACTTCTCTAAAAACGCCGACTCCGGAACCGAAACCGAATCCGGGAATAGGTTTCCAAGATCAATCAGTTTCGGCTTCGTCTTCGGGCAAATCGGAGTAACCCGAGTCGGCCGCATCTCTCTATAGTCACGTTTCTCGAACTTATTGGGGAGATCTTTGACAAGACCCCGCATTTCCCTGGCCATTTCATGGCCGTAGTGTTCGATCAGTAGCTCCTCTATCTCATCCGGATTTAAGTCCGTTCCGCAATATAGCTTAACGGCCCACTCCCGGGCGTCTGACCAGCGCTGGCCATGTATTGCTGGTGAGCTTTTGAAGTCCTCCAGAATTTCAGTCTTGCGCTGGGCTGATCTATTGTTACCGTTGGTACTTACTTTACTAAGGATACCTCGGTATTCGTTTTTCGTAGCCCCTGTTATCGCAGGGGCTTCTTTGTGTTTTTGTTTATACATTAATATTTATATATTTAGAGACACGCATGGTATCTGGTATATTTTTAATTAGTTTTGGATACGAAAATCCCAGAAGCTTATCGTATTGATAGCCTTTATCCTTTGCGTGTAGGCATAGCTAACGCATGGCACGCTTTCTGGGCGTTAATTTCGCCTATTTAATTACAGGCGATTACTATTATCTTGATTCAGAGGATGGTACTAAGTCATCTTACCCTCCTTCCCTGTATTATTATTCCCATGACGTGATAGCAAAGAATCAGAGTCCACGGGATTAACGAGCGGCGGGAAAACCCCGCGGCCCTAGTTATAAGTTTTGATAGAAGAATCTTAATCATTTATAAAGCTGAGCAATTGCTGCCAATTAAGCTCTGATATAGCCGATTAGTGCTAATTCACCAAAGGGTTACAAGATGGAGTTATTTTAATTTATTCACTACTTATGCTTCACCGACGAAAGAGAAATAAGGGTGGCTTTTAACGACTTCTGCTTCCATTGAAATCCTCCCCCCCGAACAGAGTTAAGTTGAGGAAGCTAAACGATCTTTCTCTCAATTCTCAATTGAACAGCCCAATCAATTCTGTTGGCGGATTATTTTGGATACATGTATCTAAAATACCTCAGGAACAGTGACTCCTTTGGGGACTATTTGCCAATACAGGAAGGTTAAATCCTCTTCTGTATTGAAGTGCTTCCGCTAGGCACAGTGAACTCCCTTCTGATCGACTCCCTCTATCATTGGAGTCCTCTCTCAATCAGGAAACAGTCCCCAGAATCGCAGCGCTGGCTTTCGCTCAACCGCTGCGTCGTAGTGCTTGAAAAGCATCTTGGAGGAGCCATGTCCCAGTGAAGCTGTAGTACTGTTCTCGTCGTTATAGTAGGCTAGATGGTAGCTTGCAAAAGAGTGCCGCAGGATGTCTTGGTCTTGAGTCCCAGAAAAACCAATAGCGGCCCTGAAGGCTGTGTTTCTCTTTGTCCAATTGGGAGGGATAACCTTACCTTCCCTCTTCTCTTTCGGGATCAAATTCAGCCACGAAATGAGGTTGTTTTCCATTGGAATGGTTCTTGGTCGGGCAGTTTCTAACGATCCTTTGGCAACCTCTTTGGTTACTCTTATGCATGGTTCATCCAAATCAAATTTGATGGCACTCCATTCCAGTCTCTCGCACTCTAGCGGCCTCACGCCTGCGAACATCATTATCATGATCGCAGGCATACAGTCGGCGAAGTCGCCTCTACAGAGACTGGCGATCCTCTCCGCTTGCTCTATGCTGACGACGCTTACCTTACCCTTGGCAACCTTCTTCTGGCTTATTCCTACGAATGGGTCCGCCGATAAGTAACCCCTTTTTACTGCATAAACAAATGCTGGGTGAATCACCCTGTAGGCTTTATTGAATTGAGTCTTATGTGTGAACGTGCGGTTCAGAAATCTCTCGATTTGATCGGGACTGATGTCGGGAATCAGAGATTTGCCAAAGACCTCTAGGAATTTTCTGCTCAATCCACGAACATCATTTTTATGTCTGATTGAAAACGTGTCGAAACCTCTGGACTCAAGAGATGCCTCCCAAACCTCGATGAAGGTTTTGGCCGCCTGCCTTTCCTTCAAGAAATTGACGAAATGCTTTGCTGCATTGGCGAGGCTTATCCTGTCGACGCCCGTCAGCTCTTTCGTTGCTTCGTCCAATATTCTCATCGCATCACGGGCGTCAACAGCCTCCTTGGAAGTGAAGCGAATAGTATGCGGCCCCTCATTCCTGAACTGCTGTAGTTGCTGTTGGCTGTACTTGTCCGCCTCCACCTTTGTCTGGAAGGATTTACGCTTACGCTTGCCAGTCGGGCTTAACGACGGAGGAAGACTTACATCCCAGGAAGAACCTCGCTTTACGGGTTTTAGGGTGATCGGTCGTGCCATGTATGTACTCTAAATTGACTCTAAATAGTGTCAATAATCAACCTAAATAGGAATAACTCGGCACAACCGTCATCTCAATATTGGTAAAAAAATTTACCTAAATCATTGCTATTTAACAACAAGCAACTCAATTAGAGGCGGGACTTGAACCCGCACGTCCTTACGGACAACGGATTTTAAGTCCGCTGCGTCTACCGATTCCGCCACCTGGGCTCAGGATTGGGATTGGTCCGCATGCCAGCAGGTTTTTTTGGCGAAAACAAGTCTGAGATCAACTTTCTGGCGATATCAGTTCCCAAAGTTCAAAAGAGACCGCCTGAGACTCATAGAAAACCGAGACTTGCGATTCGTTCCGCAGCTTCTAAGTTAGGGCCAAGATTTGTCCGACTTTCTACGATGTCCAAAACTGAAAATTCCAGGCAGCTGACGCAGACCGGCACGATTTCAGAAGAAGCTAAGCAGGCGGCAACGCTCGTCATAGCTCGCTTTCGAAGGGCTTTGGATGCGACGCTGGGAGTCCCCGAATGGCAAAATAGCATCCAATCTGCGCTCGACGCACTTGATTTGCCGGGGCAAAGGCAGGGGATCAGCTTTGTACAAGCGGTGCTTTCGCTGCCTCTGGAATCCAAGCGAGACGTTGTCGTTAACATCTTTGATATTCGACTCCCCAGATTAAAACGTAGCTCGGCTTTATCACTAACCAGAGCTTGGGGTTTCTCTAATAAACCTGGAGCGGGCGCAGAGCTTACATTGACCCAATGGCAAGATCTCAAGCGGGCACTTGAACTTAGATTGGCCTCACGGTACCCCTCTTACAAAAACGCCCAAACGATTTTGTATCAGAAATACGAGTACATTTCAATTCAGGCGGCTAAAGAAATTTGTCGTAGCATCAATCGAAGAGAAGATTGCGAGCAGGAAGGAGCCTTGGGTCTACTGCAGGCGATCGACCGGATTGAACCCGACAAGCCATTTGCAAGCTATGCCTTTCAATGGACAAATAGGCGTATCCGAAATTACCTGATGAAGAACAGTATCCCTGTTTCAGCACCCGTTAACCTCATCTCCAA
Source organism: uncultured Opitutaceae bacterium (assembly GCA_937942145.1). Lineage (GTDB taxonomy): Bacteria > Verrucomicrobiota > Verrucomicrobiia > Opitutales > Opitutaceae > Pelagisphaera. The sequence goes on along the minus strand of CALDFV010000210.1, from coordinate 28,610 downwards.
AGTTTCGCGGTCGGAAAAGACTGAATCCCACCCCAGCCTCGACACGAAAAACTTAACCCTTGCTCTCAATTGCATTCAGCAACCTCACATAGAGTTTTCGAGTGACATGTCATCCACTACGGCGATCGAACTCGAATCGGAAATCCTGTCTCCAATTGCGGCAGCGGCCAGAGCTGATTTAGTCGAGATTCTAGAAAAGGCGCTGGCCCAACTTTCTCCCAAACAACGCGAAGTCATCGCTCTAAGATTTGGTATTCTCAATAAGGAGGTAGTCGATACGCTCCAGGGAATAGCGAGGGCGACCGGCATTTCCCGCCAGCAAGTCACCCGACGAGAGAAACGCGCCTTGGCTAGGCTGGAGGGAATGTTTTCTCCTTTTGTAAATGAGCTTGCCTGACCAAACCCTGCGGATTGGGCTATTCGGAGGCAGCTTCGACCCCATCCACGCAGGTCATTTGTCAATTGCCAAAAAAGCGATCGAGCAATTTCGACTGAATCGCGTCCTCTTTATTCCCGCAGCGCAATCTCCACTCAAAGTGAATTCTCCTGCGGCGTCAGACGAAGACCGAGTCGAGATGATCCGCCTCGCCATTGGGGACAACCCATCCTTTGAAGTTTCAACTGTTGAGATTGAACGGGGTGGAATTAGCTACTCGATAGAAACCGCCGAACGAGTAGCCTGCCAGAATCCAGGGGCGAAGCTTTTCTGGATAATCGGAGGAGATCAGGCGAAACAGCTAGACCGATGGAGAGATATTGAGGATTTAGCGCAAAAGGTGGAATTCATCTATCTCGAACGGGATGATCAAGCTAGCCTACCAGAGGTTGTTTCGAGTCTGACAAAGCTCCATCCTTTGCAGATGGAACGCATCCCAACGAGCTCCACTGAGATTCGAAACCGAGCGAAATCGGGTGATCTCCCGAAGTACTTCTTGCCAGAGCCGGTCTTTCATTACATCAAATCGCGGAATCTCTATCGAGACTAACTGACCACACCATGAGCCAAGAAACAAAACTTTCCTCCAAATACAGGCAACTTCTCGGAGCTTGTTGCCACGCGTTGGACGATACCAAGGCGGAGGACATCGCGATACTCGATGTGAGCAAAATTTCGACTATCACAAACTACCTGATACTCGCGACTGCGAACTCACAGCCTCATCTGCGTGCCTTGAAGCGCGATCTGGACAAGACGCTGAAGGACCTCAATGTACGCATACTCGGCGTGGACGAGGGTGACCACAGCGGTTGGTCCGTCGTCGATGCCTTCGACGTTATGATCCATTTGTTCACTCCCGAAATGCGGGAAAATTACGATTTGGAGACTCTTTGGAAAGACGCCAAAGCAATCGACGCCGAACCGCTAATGTCCAACCTTGAAGAAAGCGCCTAAAAACGGTTCGATACGCTTCCTCAGAAATCGATTCCTACCGAACTCACTATTCGCTGGTCCTCACGCCGGTCCTCCGGCAGCGACCTATCGTATTCTAGCTGATACCTGATAGAAAGGTGCAACGAGTCGGTTACCCTGCTGACAATTCCAGCCTGAAACTCGTACTCGTATTCGCTCCGCTCATCAGGGGGAAGCGCGATTCTAAACTCTTGCGTCAATCGCAGGCGACTACCTAACCGACAGTCCAGATCTTGAAACACGTCCAAAAGGTAGTTCGTGTTCCCATTGTCGACGTTGTCTTCACGATACCGCCCACTTAGTCCCGCGCCTGTCGAAACTTTGAGGGCTTTCTGGTTCAGTAAGCGATAACCCAATCCCAATGTTTGCTCCAAGTTAACATCGATTTCCTTTATCGCGTCTGAACTGTAAAGCGTATCGGATTGGTAGAATACGCCGGGCGATAAGTCTCGTCTCCATCTAAAGTTGGAATACAACCGGTCAGTCGTCTTCTCTTGGTCGCTCTCGCCAAAGTATCTGCGGGCTTCAAACCGGAAATCGTTTTTCTCGATCCTGCGCCGCATATTGAATCGAGCATTGTAGTCGAATTTATCCCGGCGGTCACTCTGCAGGTTCATTCCAAACTCAAACTGGCGGGACCAATCCTCAAAGCTGATCACCCGCACAAAATCTTTCATCCAGGGTTCCGATGCTTGCGATTCCTCGTTCTCAGGTTCCTCAGGAGCATCCCCTTCATTTCGATTCTGATTGGGGCGGATAATACTCCTGACACTCCTTTTTGGAATCTCAACATCACCTAAAATTGCATGCTCAATTAAAACAACGTCACCTTCGCTAATCAGCCTGCCCCTAAGGACGTCCCCATTTCTTAAGGATATTCGAACCTCCACAGCCTCCATCCACTGCATGGCCAGGCAGGCAAAAAAAACGGTGGCTACTCTCACATAACTTCGCGTCCAAAACTTCATCTTAAATTCTACTACCTATTCCCTGTTTGTAATAATCCTCTAGGCGGATGCGTAATCGTCTCAATTAGAGCAATACTAATACGACTATTGTTTCAAAATTGCTGCTCTCTTTCCGTATTTACATATGGTTGACACCAAATACAAGGGCAGCGGCTAAAGGGCTCCTAAGGACGTCCGTTTATTGAGGCGGTAGTGTCCTTTTTCTAATTCACAAATAAAATATCAATAGGAATCAATATTATGCATAAAAATACATCTAAGAAGGGTTTTACCCTCGTCGAAATCATGATCGTTGTCGTTATCATAGGCCTCTTGGCTGCTATGGCGATACCTGCGTTCCAAAAGGTTCGCGAAAGCTCACGTGCTAGCGCAATGGACAATGACGCACGCCAAATCGCATCTGCTGCACAACAGTACATGCTCGAGAATAACACAACGTCTGCCACGATTTCTTACGCAGCGACTTCTGGTTCCATCACCGGTCACCTTCTCTCCTACGTTAAGCAAATCGGAAAGGGATATACCGTATCAGGTTCGGTCACTTCTGATGGCACATTTTCGGTTGGACATCCTCAGGCCAATCCGACGACTCGTACGTACTCCGCCGAAGGTCAGAAACAGTAATTATCTGAGACTTCAAGTCTGAGTTTATTTTCAAAGCTACGCCTTCACGGCGTGGCTTTTTTATTTTTGACTAGTCCCATCATCGTCTACCCTTTTTCCGTTTCCCAACGAGTTTCCACAAAGTATGGATTTTCATTAAGTAATTCACTCTACAGACCGAATATACTATAGTACTCATAGAACTGGCAAACGCACAAAATCGACAATTACCAATGATTAGAGGCAATGTCACAAGGGCCATACATATCTCGACTCAAAGCCGTATTCGAGAAACAAAGACAATTTGGTCATTCCGCGAGATTAATCTGCCGAGTCAAAAACCGCACAAATGAAATTAGCCAAGTGGATCCTATTCGGTCTCTCAAGCACCTCGTCGATATTAGTTGGATTCTTCCTCTTTGACTCAACTGGAGCTTCTGATAATTTTGCTAAACTAGCCTATTGGAATATCCTAGCTTGTTTTGGTGGCTTCGTATTTCTCGTTCTAAAAGCCTACCATAAAGACCTCACCACCTGGATATCGGAAAGGAAAAACGGGATAGTCGTTGGGATCGCTATCCTCGCATCGGTTTTTTTGTACACGCGGGAGGGAGGCGGATTCAACATAACTTTCGACGAGCACACTATCTCTAACGTCGCTAAAAGCTTGCACTATGACCGTCTCGCTATTTGGCGCGAATCTGCCATTTTAGGGATCGACGAGACATCGATCGTGGACAAGCGTCCCATCCTGTTCCAATTCCTCTTAGCGTCGGTGCACGATATATTCGGATACGCGATTCAAAATGCTTTCTTTTTAAACGGATTCCTAACCGTTATTCTACTTGTCCTTATACAGACCTGCACTAGCAAATTGTACAATTATCAAGCCGGTTGGTACGCTATGCTCCTATCATGTTGTGCTCCGATTCTCAGCCAAAACGCTAGTGGTGGTGGGCTAGAAACGCTTAACTTGGTCGGCATTCTCACCTGTTTCTTGCTTGCCCTGAAATACGCAGAAAAGCCTCACTCAACTTCCAGACTTTCTGCTCTACTTGTTGCAGTCGCACTCTTCTCCCACGCTCGATACGAATCCCCATTCTTGGTCGTTCCCATTGTTATCGTCGTTGCTCTTTGCTGGGCACGAATAAGGGAAGTCCATATAACATGGCCCGCTGTACTCATACCCATGTCTTTCATACCAATTGCATGGCAGCACACATTCTCTGCAGCAAATGAAAGATATAAACAGTACAAATACGATTCTGACGGGTTCTTTAGCTTTTCATATATCGACGAAAATCTCGGCCATGCTACCAACTTTCTTTTTTCATCAGGCGACTTTTCAACGAACTCGCCTTGGCTCTCAATAATTGGCCTACTAAGCCTTGTTATTCTTTTGACTCTCAGCATAACGCGTTATAAAAATTGGCCCTCCCTGAAGAATCGTCTACATGTTGCACAAATTTTCAGCTTCGCAATCTTAGCCGAGTTTGTCCTAGTCCTCGGTTTCACTTATGGTCAGCTCGATGACCCTGTAGTAGCTCGTTTAGGATTACCATTTATACTCCTCATGCTAATTAGTTCAGGACTAGCGTTCGGAATGATTCATGCGCTGCGTCCCAAATTGAAAATTGTCACGCATTCACTTGTCGTCGTCTGTTTTCTGTACGCTTTGCCTCTTTTCTCAAAGCATCTCTATTCCGACAACAACAAGATCTTGCGACGTCTGGAATGGATGATGAATTGGCATGAGCAGTTGCCTGACGGAAACTATCTATACATTTCATCCTATGCTCAAGAATTTGAATTAAACGACATCGATAATATCGGTTTCCAAAGAGCCGTGTCTCAACCAGGCTTGTTAAAGTTCCACAAGGAACTTGGGACTTGGAATGAAATATTCGTAATTCAAACAATAGGTATTCAACCAATAGAGGATCGCATCACTGAAACTCCGCTTCCGGGCCATGACCCTGGGCCCTGGTTTGAATTAGAAACGGTTGCTGAGGTGTCTACAACACCCCTCCACATCACTCGACTGAGCAAAGTCACCCATATCGTTTTGGAGCTCGAAGACAAAGTCCAGGACACAGAGATTAGGGAAAAACTTCTAGAATCCGAGCTTTCCTATATGAACCGAATAGATCTCGAAGCATACGGCATTTGGGTGAACTCCCTACCCTAGTAGCTTCAGGTATCATCAATAAAATAGCGAAAGGTTACATTGCTAATCTAAGTATTGAGCGTCGACCGTCTTGCCGTAAAACTCAGCCCACCCCTTGATTTCTTAGGCCCTCTTCAAAGGTTTTATCCATGTCGCCTAAACGACGTCAAACGAGTTCGGCACTGAACGATGTACGATAGGGCAAACGCTATAGATACGAATCTTCCAAATTCACATTCGGTGACTCGCCAGGAACACGAGGGGGACGCTCAACCAAAAGCCTCTGGCTATCGCTTGCGACCAATCACAAGCAGGTTCTTTCCAATGGACGGAGCCCACTTCCCTTCCAGAAACCGGGAAACCGGAATCACTAGTTTGTCGTACGCGCTAACATTTCCGCTATTAAGGGACTTGTTGAACATAACCATCATCAGGTACCAAGGCATGATTCCTGCCATATCAAAGTACTTTGCTTCTTTGATTTCGAAATCATGATCTTCGAGTATTCCTACGAGATTCTTCTTACGATAGCGTCTAAAATGGCCGAGCTGACTATCGAAGTCGCTATACAGCCATTCTAAAGCCGGAACTAAAATTGCTAGGTGCCCCCCTGGCTTCAAGCTCTCGTAGGCAAAACCAACTTCGTCCACATCATGCTCAACATGCTCGAGCACATTAACATAGACTGCCGCATCAAAACGCTCTCGGTTATCCTCTAAGCATTCCCCAAAATAGTGTGGCATAGTTTCAACTCGAGAGTTATCGACATGCCTTTCCTCTAAAATTGGAAACATGTTGCTCGAGGGCTCAAAGCAGGTAACCCGATCGGCACCCCTTTCCAAAATGAGATCCGTGAAGTCACCACTGCCGGCTCCCACTTCTGCGACTTCTTTGCCGAGGTAAGGCGAGAATTCGTCCGCAATCCATTCGTGATAATTTTGCGCGAAAGACATCGCTTCCAAATCGCGCCCAAAATAAGTAAGTTCTGCAATATTACCCATGAGGTTATGAAGAATGGTACCTAAGCGGCACCTTAGTAGGTGATCGGCAGAATCGGTCATTCTCTTAGGGCAAGGAGCAAAAAAAGCCGTTTTTCTCAAAAATCCCTGGCTCCCAGTAATTTGAGACAGAAAGTTAGCCCCCTGGGCCCCATTCCTGTAGCGCCTCAAATCAAGGGCGTATCCTCCGCTACCGCCGGGCAACGTAGATCACTGATTCTGAATCCGATTCTGGAGGATCAAAGGTGAAGTCTCCATAGACGGAGACGTCTCCAAAACCGCACTTCCGAAGCAGCGTCAACATATCGTAAGGCAAGTGCCAACGGAGTGTCATCGTACGGTCTTCCTCACTTTGCACAACCCCATTGAAATCGAGATGCTGGAAGCGATTTCTCAAGTGGAGAAGCTGGTCGAACCGGTTGATCTCCCAACCCTGCCATGCAACAATTCTACTTCCCTTTTGATCGCTCGAAGACTCGCGTCTCTTTTTCAGAGGCTTTTGATTCGATTCGCCTTCGAGCATCTCCCAAGGAATATACGTCGGGAGAACCAGCTGCCCTGAGGGTTTCAAATGCTTAAAACATGCGTCTAAGCATCCTTCTATTTCCTGCGTCTCCAAAAGCAGGTTAAAGGTGAATCCAGGGATGAGAATACTATCGAACTGGGAGCTTAGATCGAATTTGCGTATGTCTCCTCGGGAAAGTTTTGCTTCTAGCCCAGACCTCGAAAGCTTCTCTCGGCAAATTTCAAGCATCTCGTGGGAGGAATCGATTCCTGTCACACTTATTCCATCCCGAGCAAGAGGGCACAAAATGCGCCCTGTCCCACATCCAAGATCGAGAACTTGGCCCGGATTGGACTCTATCAAAAACCGATAGAACGGATAGTCGTCAAAGTCTGAAAGTTCGTCGATCAGATCGTAGGATGAGGCTTCAATACCGCAATATTCGTAAGGTCTATCCATTCAAACCCATCAATCTGACAGTCTCGCCTTGGCTCACAACAAACTTTTTGCGTCGAAGCCTGAGGCTTTAATTTTCGGAAGTCCGTCTCAATCACCGACAAGCCCTTGAGTCAGCGAGGAGGAACCTACTCAAATAAGTCCAATCCCCTAATAAGTATATCACACCAACCTAAGTAAATCCGCGCGGTGGAGCTCAAGGCTCGCTCGCTTTCTGTCGATCCAAATGTACCCGAAAGCTCCACAATGGCCAATAATAACACACGCATTCTGGTAATCGATGACGAGATCGATTGCCTCGACCAAATAAAGGCTTCCCTGTCTTCGAAAGGAGACCAGTGGATTCTCGAGTATTCCAATAATCCGCAACAGGCCCTCGAGTCGATTATCAGTAACCCCCCTTCAATCGTAATCTGCGACTACCATATGCCGCAAATGAATGGTGCAGAGCTCCTGCGCAAAGCCGAAAAAGCCCATCCGTTTATTCACCGATTCATAGTCGCAAATCGGGACGAGATCGGAGTTCTGGAAGACGGAATCGGGAGCTCCTTCCATTTTCTGCCGAAGCCATGTCCTGCCAATCGACTCCTCACCAAAATTCAGAGGTGTCTCTCAATCGAGGCCTGGCTTGGAAAACCCCAAATCAAGAGCATCGTCAGCACACTAGGCGAACTACCTAGCTTACCCTCTCTCTATATCAAAATCGTCGATACGCTGAACGACGACGATGTATCCATCGAGAAAGTTGGCAAAGCGATCTCCAATGACATAACGGTCAGCGCTAAGATTCTAAAAATCGTTAATTCCTCCTTCTTCGGCTTCGATGAAACCATTTCTGACATTACCCAAGCCGTCAGTGTCCTCGGTATCGAAACGGTCAAGAACCTAGTGCTCGCAATCCAGGTATTTAGTGACACCCAGGGAGGAGAACAAAAGATTCAGACCGACCAACTATGGCATCACAGCATGAGCGTCGCTGTAGGCGCTAAAAACCTTATGATGTACGAAACCGGTACTTCTAAACTTGCAGAAGGGGCATATACATCCGGACTCTTTCACGACATCGGGAAACTAATTATGCAAAGAGCGGCACCTGATGCCTACAAGTCCGCGCAAGAGTTCGCCGAATTAAAGAAAATCCCAGCATGGGAAGCCGAAAACGGAATTCTAGGCTGTAATCACGCCGAGACCGGAGCCTACCTGCTCGCTCGCTGGGGACTCCCAATCGAAGCAGTCGAGTCTGCAGTATTCCACCATGAGCCGGTGAATTCCTCCGGTTCATCGTTCTCCGCACTGGCTTCCGTCTACGTCGCCAATCGAATCTTATCTCAGAAACATACGCCCCCAGGTTCCGGATACGAGTGTCCTTTCATTTCTGAATTGGGGAAAGCAGACCAATGGCCCAAATGGAATAGGCTGGTTTCGGGTAACTTTAGCGATGAATCGAACGTTTCAACGAGAGAATTAGGGTCCGATCTTGAGCAGCCACAAAACAATTGGGATTCTGATGTGGCAAATTTCGAAAGCCCAACCGATTGCCCGAACGAACAAAAAATCAGTAAACCACGAATCACTCAAAATCAATTGGTCGTAGGAGTTTGTGCTATCGCCTGCATCCTATTCGCGGGCTTTATCGTTACCAAAAATACAAGTTCCGAGACAATTGACGATTGGGAGCAAGGTTCCCTCACATCGCAAATCAATGAGGGGGCATACTTGAGAATTAGTGATGAAAACTCAGTCGATGATAAAGCGATTACCGCCCAAGAACTTGTTGCTCAAGCGTCCAACACGTATTTCACTACTGTTACGGCTGAAGAACTTGTCGCAGAAAGCTTCGACCTCTCTCAGGAGCCGACCAAGTTCCCAAAGATCAACATAACAAAAATTTATCACGACCTTCCCATTCCCGTAGCCAATATCAACAGCAAGCTGGTGAGAATAGGGGACAGAGTCTCAGGGGCTCGCGTCGTGGGTATCGATCAGAAAAACGTGATCGTCCAATACGAAGGGATACGAAAATCCTACTCGGTAAAATAAAGCAATATAGCGGCGCTACAAGGCGCTTGAATCGACGGATTCTATCCAAGAAACATAGGAGACCGCACTTCCTCCGTCGATAAATTCGGTTGTCCCTTCGATTCTGCCATCGTCAGAATAGAAGAGGAGGAATGGAATTCCGGTTATCCCAAACCGTTCTCGAATACCGGTAATATCCTCGCTCTTCCGCGGTATTCCTATCTTGGCCCCGAGAATACCTTCCAACTCCAAATATTCATCCAACGCAGCATCGTTGTTTAGCAACGCTTCCAGCTTATTGCACCAAGGACACCAATCCCCATTCCCCTTAAAAATCATGAGTAGTCGTCTCTGCTGAGAGTTCCTTTGCTCAAGCGCTTCGTCTATATCGGCCAACCAATTCATCTGATTCTCATTCGCTGTTTTCAATCTAAGTCCGCGAACCCTAGAAAACTTTCAATGCCTGGCAAGGTCGTATGCGTTATTTTCAGGAAAAAGAGTTTCCTTTCTCAAAATGGAATGCCTACACCGCCGAACTGCTCTCAATCTCCTTAGCCGAGCGTAGTCGAATCAACCATACGCCAATGACCTAAAAAGACTGAGCACGACATTGCAGCGTTCAGAGATTCCCCATTCCCAAAAGAGGGAATTTCTATCCGATGGTCCGCCAGCTCCAGAATCTGCTCCGAAACTCCCCTCGCTTCATTTCCAATTACCAGTACGGTTTTAGCCGGCCAGTGAAAACTTTGAAGGGACTCGCTCGCCCCGATTTCACTCGCAACAACTTGAAATCCTTCACTTTTTAAAGAACCCACGGTGTCTGCTAAATTTTCAATCGGCAAGATGGGCAAATGAAAGAGACCACCCATCGTGGCTCTTACGAGTTTTCCGTTTTCTTTTTCCGGACACCCCTTCCCCATGAGAACCGCATCAGCCCCAAACCAATCACACCCTCGAACAATCGCACCGCAATTTCCCGGGTCGCTAACCGCATCCAAGGCTACCAAATAACTCTCAACTTTTGTCCTGAGAGAGGCTTCAACGCTTCCCCAATCATAATGTAAGCGATCGGCAATCCCAATCACTCCCGAGTTTGTCTTCGTTTCTCCCAGCGCCTTCAGCTGTGATTCGCTTGCCAAGTAGACCTTATCTGAATGCTGCGTGGCTTTAGCCAGAACCACTCTGTCCTCACCACTCAACTTTCGGGATCCATCATATACCACCGCGTTAAGATGCGCACCGGATTTGATGGCCTCCTCCAGCAAGTGCCACCCTTCAATAATGAATCGGTTTTCGATCTCCCTGTTTTTCTTGCTGTGTAACTTTCGAAAGACCGAAAGCTTGGCTTTTGAAAGCGGTTCTGCCATCTTGAACCCATCAAGCATTGTCACTTCCGCTTGTCCATAGAAAAGCTGGAGTCGCTACACTTGGAAAAAATATTTGCACATTCAAGAGGAAGGAGATGGAGCGGCAGATAATACATGTGGATATGGACTGTTTCTACGCAGCAATCGAGGCTCGAGACAATCCGTCCTTGAGGCGAGAGCCTATCGCCGTGGGTGGCAGAAGTCCGAGAGGGGTACTGACTACATGCAACTATGAAGCTCGAGAATTTGGTATCCACTCGGCAATGCCAAATTTTATCGCAGTACGAAAATGCCCCCACCTCGTTATTTTGCCAGTAAGATTCGAGGTATATCGATTCGAGTCCAAACGCATTAGATCCATACTCAATCAATACACCAATCTAGTAGAGCCCCTTTCACTCGACGAAGCCTACCTAGACGTATCGAGCGATGAACGAAACGCGGTTTCAATCGCCAACGATATCCGAAGACAGATAAGACGCGTCACTGGGCTGACGGCTTCCGCAGGAGTCGCTCCCAACAAAATGCTCGCTAAAATCGCTAGCGACTGGAAGAAGCCCAATGGCCTGTTCCATATCGCTGCAGACGAAATATCCGAATTCATGTCGAGTCTACCTGTATCTAAGATCTGGGGAATCGGAAAGAAGGCAGAAGAAAAGCTACTAGCAAAAAACATACGGACATGCGGTGATCTTCAGTCCTACAGCTCTCTAGAGCTTACACATTTATTCGGTAAATTCGGCGGTGAGCTTTACGACTTGTGTCGAGGGATCGACCATCGTCCCATCGTCTCCCACCGTATTCGTAAATCCATTAGCGTTGAAAGGACTTTCTCGGCCAATCTCGAATCGCTCGAGGCTTGCGCGGAAAAGGTTCAGTCTCTCTTTTTGGAACTCGAAGAGGACTTGTTCCGAATCAAAGTGGATCGGAAGATCGCGAAGCTTTTTTTAAAGCTGAAGTTCTCCGACTTTTCCAAAACGACCGTCGAGCGAGTGGGTCTTGCGATCAACGAGTCTTCTGCCCAAACCCTGTTACAAGAAGCCTTCGGCCGTAAGGCTTTGCCTGTGAGGCTTATCGGAATTGGCGTTAGGCTCGCGACCCATCAAGCGAGCCAATCAAAACAGCTCGAGTTCGAGTTTCAAAACTAGCCTTTTCCTTTTGTGTTCAACGGACAACTCTCAGGGCTTGCTCTCTAGATCTTTTCAACGAACATCGAACCTTCTATGTTTTAAGTCATGCTTGAGGGCAAACGCATTCTATTGATATTGACAGGCAGCATCGCGGCCTACAAATCGCTCGACCTCATTCGTCTGCTCACAAAGGCCGGCGCCTCGGTCAAGGGCGTATTGACCGAGGGAGGAAAGCACTTCGTAACTCCCCTTTCCGTCGAAACCCTCACCGGCAAAAAGGCGCACGTCGAAATGTGGGATTCCCAAGCCTACGAAATGAGCCACATCGAACTTTCCCGTCGAGCGGATTTGATTGTCGTGGCTCCGGCAACCGCTGACTTCATTTCAAAAATGGTACGAGGCGAAGGAGACGATCTTGCTTCCACCCTAATGCTGGCGAAGAATAAGCCAGTCATTCTCGCCCCTAGCATGAATGTGGAAATGTGGGAAAACCCTGCTTTTCAACGCAATCTTGAAATTGCGAAATCCGATGGAGCCACAGTCATTCCTCCGCAAGCTGACATGTTGGCCTGTGGGGAAATCGGTATGGGTAAGATGGCTGAGCCGGGTTCTATAATGGAAGTGATCGACGACCATTTTCGGCTTGCATCAACACTCGAGGGGAAACGCGCCATCGTCACCTCTGGGGGCACGATCGAACGCATTGATAGCGTGCGATACATTAGCAACTTCTCTTCCGGCAAGCAGGGTAATGCCATCGCAATTGCTCTTGCCCAGTCAGGTGCGAAGGTAACTCTGGTTTTAGGCAAGAACAGTATCAGTCCGGCAAGCCACCCAAATCTGCAGGTTCTCGAAGTCGTATCAGCCGAAGAAATGCATGAATCGGTCCACAAAGCCCTTCCCGCAGACATTTTCGTTGGATGCGCCGCAGTGTGTGACTTTAAGGTCGTCAATCGTTCCGATCGAAAAATCAAAAAGTCCGAAGGATTGAATATCGAGTTTGCCGAGAACCCAGACATCGTCCGTTCGGTAGGCAAACTGGGGCCTACAGATCGTCCCGCAGTGGTCGTCGGATTCGCTGCAGAAACAGAAGAACTGATAGACAACGCTCAAGCGAAGCTAGATATCAAAGGCTGCGACTTGATTGTCGCTAACAATGTCTCAGGTGGTTCCGTTTTCGGTCAGGACGATAATACTGCTCACTTCGTAACTCCTGAAGGGTCGGTCGAACTAGGGACACTGAGCAAAAGACAGCTCGGACAGGAGATATCCCTATGGATTTCTGAACGTCTCAAAAGGTAAAATTTGGCGAATACACAGGCTGATGGGGATCATGCTCCCAACGCCAGCGCGAGCTGTGAAAAATCAGTGAAAGTCGCTTGAATGGTGCCTTCCCTCCAATGGATTCGCCTTTTCTGCTCTCTTTCTCACCAAGGCGCACGTTATTAGAACTACGGAGGTTTTCCACAAACGGCTTCCCGTATCGCCCACAGATACAGTCAAATGAGTTCGAAGGCAAAGCGAGCAATCAAGATACTGATTGCTGATAAAGACCCTTCTTTCCTCGATTCGATTAGCAACGCTCCATCGATCATCCAGGAAGGATGGCAACTGCGTATCCTACAGGATGGAGAAGAAGCAGCCGCTTCCCTAGCTGCGGATCAAGCGGATATCGTACTCACCAGCCTAGACCTTCCCAAGACCTCTGGCGACATACTTCTATCAAACGTTAAACGGGAATACCCAAATTCGCTTAGGTTTCTAATTCACGACCAGTCTGACAAAGACTCGTTAAAGAAAGGGACTGGTCTGGCCCACCTCTATATCGAGAGACCCATCTCACCAGAGGACCTCGTAACCGAGATCAAGCATGTCTTAAACACTCAGTTGAGAATTCGACGCAAAGAGGTTGTTGAAATCGTTCGGGACACAAAACAGCTCCACGTCAACACGGAGCCAATGCAGCAGCTTCTTAAAACCTCCGATGATCCCAATTGTGGAATCGATGATTTCGCTCCTGTGATACGGCAGCATCCGACAGCAGTTGCTACTATTCTTCAAGTTGCCAACACCGCTTTTCTCGGAGCTGGTGGCCGAGTGGAAACCATTGAGGAAGCCCTCCAGATGCTGGGCATGGACTTCGTTCGTAATCTCGCAATTACTGAGTTGGCGAAAAAGCAGCTTAGTCTTTCTCCTGGGCTACAAGAGATCGCCAACGCGGTGTTGAAGCATTGCATCGAGACCAGTCACTGCGGATTGCAGATGCGAAAGTTCGGGGTGAACGTGAAGCAGACTCAAGCGCTTTCCAGTATCACTCTTCTCCATGACCTTGGAAAATTAGTTCTCTTGGCAAACAAACAAGAAGAATATGCTGACCTAATGGGGAGATCCATCGAGAACAACCGGCCATTGTGGCATTTGGAGCAAGCCATCTTCGGTTGCGACCATGCTGCCATCGGAGGTTTCCTCTTCGCAATGTGGGGACTCCCAGAAAATATCGTTAGAGCCACAACATGGCATCATGAACCCGCAGCTTTTGCTTCAAATGAGTTTTGCTACGTTACCCTATTGCATTTCGCCAACTGCGCCGCTCATGTTAAAAACGAGATTCCTTTCTACTGCGGGGATGAGCTGATTCCTGAGGTTGCCGAGAAGGCTCAACTACCAATCGAATACGTCAAGGAACTGGACTGACATCACCTACTACTCCAGGGCGCAACGCAGCGCTTCGGCAATGTGTTCTCGGCTGTAGTCCAGCCGTATTTTGGCCAATGCTCCCACTCTTAGCTGGCGCCACAAGGGTTCTTCCGAATAAACACGAACACAAGCATCCGCGAAGGCCTCTGCCGTATCTGCCGAGATTAACTCCTCTTCGGTCCATCCAAGCTGGCTCCTTGCAAGAGTAGTCGCCACAACGGGGATACCCTTCGAAGCGGCTTCAATGATCTTTAGAGGTATACCCGCCGCAAACCGAGCGGGTGCAATGAACAGTCGGCATTTTTCATACCACTTACTGAGGTCTTCCACGAATCCTAAAAAGACTTCTGAATCCGAGGCATACTTCATCAATTCATCTGAATGGTATCTGCCGGCGCAATACAGCTTTATGTCCTGCCCCAGTTTTGCTCGAATTAACGGCAGGGAATTTTCAATAAAGTCAATCAAGCCTATCGCGTTTGGGGCTGAATCCGAGTGAACCGCCCCCACAAAAAGTATCCCTTCTCTCTCTGCAAATGACCTAACCGCTGGCTCAATTGTCGAGTGATGCCTAAGCATGATCACCTTAGAGAATCCCAGTGAAGCAAATTGCTTTCGTTCGTACTCGGATATTGATAGTATTACATCCGCAAACACCGCCGGCTTCAATTCCGCTTCGAGCAGTTGTCTCTCTTCCGACTCCGAGAACGGTTCCCCATTGTATAGCGCCTCGCTTATCTCTCGGTTAGCGAAAACAGCCTCGGCGTCGTATATCAAACGCAAGTCTGCTCTTTTGCTTTTTGTATCTTCAATTACGCGACCAATAGAATTAAGATTATTGGGTCGCGAAATGATGACAGTATCATACGCTCTCCATTTTCTCTGCCAAAATTCTTCGAAACCTTCCGCCCCAACTCCTAAGGCCACTTCAACTTCTCGCGGTGTATCTTTGTACACATCCGTGAAGTCGCTCGTCGTAATAAAAGTGGGAAGCAGAGTTACAGAATGCCCCAATTCAATCAGAGTCCGCAGCATTTCCTTCGTCCTGGGAAACCCTGCTCCCATGTGGGCGAAAGGAGGAGCGTCTTCAATCCAAAGTATCCGCTGCCCTCTCGCACACTCATGAACCGTATCTAATTCGAAATCACTTTGAGACGGAAAACTAGCGAGCTCTAACTCGCGAATCAACAAAAGCCTATTTCTATTTGCCGCCATCAATTTAGCGGCCTTTTCCCAAGAGTCTCGGTACTCCAGATTTCTGGTCGCTACACTGCAAGGATCGTAAACGATCCTCTTCCCAACGCGATTGAGCCTCAAGCATAGGTCAACGTCTTCGTAGTACTCATCCAAGTACGACTCATCGAATCCTCCGATCGACTGAAAAGTCTCTTTTGTAATTCCCAAGTAGGCTCCTGAGCAAAACGCTACATCTCTTCTGTACTGCACACGATAGTCGTCCGGATTCCAGCCTCTTCCTACTGATCGGCAAATTCCACTGGAATTCAAAAGCGATCCCGACTCAATGAGGACTCCATCTCCATCCAGCAACATGGCTCCAGCGGCTCCCACCCCGCCATCATTATCCAAGACGTTCAGTGTCGCGCAAATCGCATCCTTCCTTACGCACACGTCGTCCTTCAAAAAAATGATATTTGCACTTCGCGCTACATTCGCGCCCTGATTCCAAGCGTTAGAGTAGCTTACGATTTCCAGACAACGCACCTTCACAACGGTCTTTAATCGATCGAGCAAAGGGGCAATCAACTCACGAGGGCTCGACTCAACGACGACTACAACCTCCATCCGGACGGATTCCGAAAGGCACAGCGCCTCTAGACACCGAAATAGGAATGGAGCTGGGTTACGCGAAGCGATTACTATGGTTACTTCTGGCTCCGCAACGGGATCAAATTTCAGTTCTTCTCCCGTTTCCAGAATTAAATCGAGCGAACGCTTCGCTCGCTTGTAGCAATCTGACTCTCCTTTTGGACTAGAATCTAGCATTTAGCAATGACTAGCTCGGATGACACAGATTGAATCTGCGTGAGCAAGCCAAATGCCTAGATTAATGTAAGCAAATGAATCGGGTAATCGAAAAAAGGAATCCGCTTTTGACCGTTAAGAGGCTGGAGTTGACCCGCCCTTTGATTCTAGACGCTCGTAAGTACTCTCAATCGCTTCTTCTAGCTCAATGGGCTTAAACGGCTTGGTCAGGTAGTCGTCCATCCCAGCTTCGTAGCACTTCTCTTTATCTTCTCGCATAGCGTTTGCGGTCAGCGCAACAATTCTCGGTCTCGCATCACCCCACTTGGCGATTATTTGCCTCGTAGCTTCAAGACCGTCCATTTCCGGCATCTGAATATCCATGAATACAAGGTCATAAGAACTCTGCTGAAGAGCCTTTATCGCTTCAAGGCCGTTATTCGCCACTTCAATCTTGTAACCAAATTTCTTAAACAACCTAGTGGCAACCTTCTGGTTTACGATATTATCCTCAGCCAGCAAGATAGACATCGGCATTCTCTCTCCTAGTTTATCGGAAGTTTTTTCAGTCTTTTTTACCGTCTCCTCCGCTAACCCTACGGATTCCATGAGATTGCGTTTCGTATTCGCAAGCTTACAAGGCTTTAATTGAGACAACACCTTGCCAGACACACCGCTGCCAGCATGAAGACTCCCCAATGGACCGCATATCACTACGGGCAAATTCGAATTCCCTGAGCCTTTTCGAACGCTTTCAACTAATTCATTCGTATCTAATCCATCGATACCCGATTCCACATAAGCCAGAAGCAGATTCGAAGACTCAACTTCAAGATTCTCAAGATCAGCCAACGACTCCAGACCAATCGATTCTAGGCCAAGGTGTTCAACCTGGCTCCTCAAGGACTCTCGGCTGAATGCGTTGTGCTCAACAATCAAAGCATTCTTTCCCTCAAATTCGCCCACAGTCTTCGTTCCTGCAGGAAGCGATTCAATAGCAGATTTGCGGAACTCAACCGTAAAGTGGAACGTCGACCCTTCCTCTATCGCGCTCTCCACCCACATAGATCCACCCATCAACTCGGCCAGGTTCTTGCTGATCGACAAACCAAGACCGGTGCCACCATACTTTCTCGTAGTTGAGGCATCCACCTGACTAAACGAATCGAAGAGTGTATCTACTCGATCCGCAGGAATACCAATTCCCGTATCACGTATTGAGAACTGGGCCTTCAAACGATCATCGCTCTCCTCCACAAGGGAAACTCGAACACAAACGCCCCCTTTCCCGGTAAACTTCACCGCATTGCCAATCAGGTTCATCACAACTTGACGTAAACGCGTAGGGTCTCCGAGCAGCGTAGTTTCCATCGACTTGTCGATCACATATGCGATGTCCAAACCTTTTTCGGTCGCCTGTAAGGCGAGAGTATCAACTGCCTCCTCTACACAATCGCGAAGGTCAAAGAGGGTACTCTCGATCTCGAGTTTTCCGGATTCGATCTTCGAAAAGTCTAGAATGTCATTTATAACGACAAGCAACGCCTCGCTACTGGCACGGATTGTATCCACGCATTCACGCTGCTCGCGATCAAGGTCCGTATCGCTTACCAAGCCGGTCATACCGATGATGCCATTCATCGGAGTCCGAATTTCATGGCTCATGTTAGCGAGAAAATAACTCTTAGCCTCGTTCGCCTCTTCTGCCTGCCGCATTGCGGCTCTTAGCTGCTCTTCAGAACGCTTCTGCTCCGTTATCTCATGAAAGAACCAAACCCTTCCATACGATTCACCTAAAGGTGAGCATATCGGGAAGGAAGCTTGCTCAAAAATTCTTCCGTCGTTCAACTCGAGCAGATCTTTTACTGTCTCGGTTTCACTCGCAGAAATTGAATTCGCCTTATCCAAGAACGCTTGAGGTTCAGGCATCAGTTCCGATGCGGTCTCCCAGATTTTCGCAGGGTCTCCCGCGTCCATAACACTTGGAGAAAGCGACCAGATTTCGTGAAAACGCTTGTTGTAGTTCGATACGATACCTCGTTCGTTTACTACCAGAATTCCATCGGTCGATGCCTCGGATTGCGCTTTCAATACGGAGTTGTATCGCTTCAACAGATTCTGGCGCCGTTTGTTGTGAGTGACGTCAGTACCAGTGGCAACGATTGCGGTAATCCGCCCTTTGTCATCGCGCACGGCAACTGTTCTAAAGTAGACATCAAGCACTCGACTTGACTCCGTAGCCATCTGCACATCTCCCTGCCAGTGACCATATTCCTGAGTCTCTTGGAGGATTTTCTCAAATAGGCCTTGATCTTCAAATAGAGCCACTGCTCCACCGGAATTGTTCAACTGGTCGACTGAGTCATATCCGAGAACGCTGGTGAAGGAGTTGTTATGGTAGATGCCGTTTCCTTCGGTCGACATCATCAGGATGAAGTCGCTAGAGACGTCAACGGCAGCAGATACCATTCTAAGGCGTTCTTCGGATTCTTTCCTCAAGGTAACGTCCTCAAAAATTCCGTACCATATAATCGTCTCGTCACTACGCTTTTCCGGTATCGCTTTAGTTGATACCCATTTCTGTTTTCCGTTAGGACCGTTAACTCGATATTCTAAATAGAGCGGATTAAGATTCTTCGAAGATACTGCCAAGCTTTCATATACCCGCTCCAAGTCCTCGATGAATACGGCCCCCATGGCGATAGAGGCATCCTTCATTACATCTTGCGCTTCGACTCCGAGAAGGTCTTTAATCTTCTCGCTGATAAACGGGAAGGACGGATCACCATCTTGGTTAATCTTCAAATGAAAGTAGACCCCAGGCACTTGGTCACTCAAACGCTCCAACTCATTGGAACTGCTTTCCAGCTCCTGCTCGACCTGCCGTGCCTTGGTAACGTCTTCTACAACTAAAATGTACTCCGAACGATCCGTTTTCTGGGCCGAAAGAACAACCGTTTTCAACTCGCCTTGTACCTCAAATGCGAGCTCTTCACTTGCCGGCTTGTGAGTATTCTGAATATTCGAGATGAGCTCGTCAATTTTGAGAACGTCGTAAACTGAAGACACTTCCCTTAATGCTCTGCCCACAATATTTGAGCGTTCGATTCCAATAAGCTCGCGGGAAGCGCGATTAGCGAAACGGACAAGCCAATTTGATGCCTGATCTTCACTAGATAGGTCTTGCGATAAGCAGACGATTCCGTCTGTCGATCGATCAAGAGCCACCTTAAGAGCCGACTCCCGGTCAGCGCCGCTTGATTCAATTCCAGATCCAATCGGACGCAGATTCCACAAAACTTCCCCTTCTCCCATCTTCGTCGCAATGGCTTCACACGCATGCGGGCCTTTTTCGGTCGGCGAGGCCAAGGTCAACGAAGCGGAACCTTCGTTTTCCTGAAGCGCTTTCTCCCAATTTTTGAAGTAGGCCTCCATCGGAGTGTCCGTGAGAGAATGAACATCTGAACTGCGAACCAATAGCTCTACTGCCGCTCGATTCGCCATCTGGATGAGACCATTACTCGAAATAATCTGAGCATGGGGAGATTTGAGGAATATGTCTTTGAACAAGCCAGTGGGATTCATAGCACGCAGCAATAATGAGTTTAGCCACTTAGCTTATCGGCAGCCCTGCCTTGAACGAGAGCTCTTTTGGGTACTTTTACCCAATCCTTTCCAAAAATCGCCCTGAGCACTCTCCCACTCGAAACCAGAATTGAAATCGCTCGCTAAGAATGAGCAGACCCTCTCAAGGAAGAGCGAATGCAACGGAAAAACCGGGCTCCAATTGAAGCCTCGCATCGATCAAGTGAATGCGATAGCATCCGCCCAATAGCGGCGATTACGCCTTCTCAATTTTCTATTTTGAAAATTCGATGCAAGCGCAGGAGCTCTATGACAGATTGGACCGGCCCTTGGACACTCGTCAGGCGAACCTGCCCATCTGCGTTCGGGAGCCGCTTGTAAACTCCTAGCAACGCCCCTACTCCAGAACTGTCGATGAAACCAACCTGCTTGAAATCCAATTCAACCTGTGTAACGTCTTTTGACCAGATCAGGTCGACTTGCTTCTTGAAATCGCGAGAGGCAGAGGCATCCAAACGATTTACGTCTAATTTGACACGCAAAATGCCGTTGTCCAGATGACCATCAATTACTGTACTCATGTTTGTAGGAATTTGGGAATGTTCGTTGCTCGCCCCCTAATGGTAAGCTCAACTCCTTCTTTCCTACGACATTTTGGCCCCGCGCCTTGAATCACTACGAGAGAAAATAAGAGAAAAAAGAGTGTATAGAGCGCCTATCATAATCGGTATTTCAGGCGGCAGTGGCTCTGGGAAGTCACGTTTTGCCCGACGTATTCAATCTGCGTTTCCCGAGGAATCGACTGTTATCGAACAAGATTGGTACTACCGTGACCTCTCAGGCATTAACCTAGAACAGGCCAAGAAAACCAATTTCGACCACCCTAACGCGGTCGAACACACACTGCTTCATCACCACCTCAATTGTCTCAACCAAGGTATCGAGGTGGAGGCACCTGACTATTCTTATATCAACTATCGTCGGCTGCTCTCTGGCAATATTCTCGTCCCTAGTCCGCTCATCATATTGGAAGGACTGTTCGTTCTTTGCTGGCCAGAGATACGCAACCTCCTGCATTTCAAACTTTACATCAATGTAGATTCAGAGACCCGCCTTAAGCGAAGACTGAAAAGAGATACTAAGGACAGGGGCTATACTGCGGACCAAATTCGCGCGAGTTGGAGCCAGCAAACCCTTCCGATGCACCAGGAGCACGTGGAACCCTCCCTGCAACACGCTGATTTGATCTGGAACTCAGAAGAAGATACCGCTTTTGAATCTACGTTTTTGGCCGATCTACGAAGAAGACTCGCCAAAAATGCAAAGAATCCCAAATGACTCAGACACAGAGCTTGCCGAATATTGGGCCAAAGCTGCCACCGTCTCCGGCAAGGTAGGTCTCACAACGAGAGCTAAACTGAAGCGCTCTACTTGGGCTTTTGTAATCGGAGCGACAATCGCCCTCAAACGGATTTTCGATATCCTGATTTCCGGTTTCGCTCTCGTCGCCCTTTCTCCCATTTTCGGCATCACGGCTGCGCTTATAAAACTGGAAGACAAAGGGCCGGTGTTCTTCACTCAACAACGCATCGGACTCAAAGGGCAGTCATTCATGATCTGGAAATTCAGGTCTATGGTACTGGACGCCGAAAAGGTGGCCCAGCTAATGATCGAACAACAAGAGGCAAGAGATACCATTGAGATAAAACTGAAAGGCGATCCAAGAATTACGCGGATCGGGCGTTTTATCCGAAAGCATTCGGTCGATGAGCTGCCCCAGTTCTGGAACGTGTTTCTCGGCGATATGTCGATCGTGGGACCTCGTCCAGTTGTCTCAGCCGAGGTAGCAGACTACACTGTGGAAGCGCGCAAACGCCTTCTGGCGAAACCGGGTCTGACCTGTTTTTGGCAAGTCGGTGGAAGAACGGATCTCGATTTTGAAAACCAGGTTCGGCTCGACATCGAATACATCCAATCTAGCAGCATCTGGCTCGATATCAAACTACTCTTTTTGACCATTCCAGCCGTACTCCTCGGCAAAGGCGCTTACTAGCCGACTCCCTATCGAGACATGAAGCAAAAATGGAAACTACTAATTCCAGATTGGGGGAAACTGGACGATCTTTGGAAAAACCCGCAACCCTTTTGCCTCTGGCCGGTTGGGAACCAGCCATTTATCGCCCATTGGATGGATCGGGCCGTTGACGAGAATATCGAAAATATCAAGGTATATGTTTCTGATCGACCGACGGTTGTTAGAGACTATCTAAATGGAGGAGCCTATTGGTCACGCAACGTAACCGTAATTCCTATACAGTCGGATGACAAAGCGCCGAACGACGCTATTCCCATTATTGGACTGCCTCGTGAAAACAAAGTCCAGACAAGCCTCGCGACAACTTCCGACCTTTTCCGACATTGGCTAAAACTAAACAAGAATTGGGTAAAACACATTGAGGAGTACGAGCTTCGCATCGAAACATCCGTTTGTCCTAGAGGATGGGTGGGCCCTCAAACTCGAATCCATCCGAGCGCCAAATTGACGCCTCCATTTTGGATTCAAGGTAAATGCGATATTGGCTCGCAAGCCGTCATCGGACCCAACGCTTGCATCGGGGAAAATACCATAGTCGACGACAATGCTATCGTCCGAGATTCCGTGATACTCCCGGGGACCATGGTGGGACGCAACACCGAACTCGATCAGGTCGCAGCCGACGGTGGGCTGCTAATTGATATCAAAAGAGGTTGTCGCGTAAATATTTCGGACGCTTTCATTCTAAGCGACCTGGGCAGCCGCATTCGTAAAGCCCCCCTGATCGAGCGTCTTTTCGCGATCCTGCTTTTTACACTCGCCGCTCCCGCCGTTGCTCTTTCCCAAATTGACTGGACGACAATTGAGGCTCATGACGGAAAAGGTGGCGCCCTTGCGCTTAAAACAGGGAACAACGGGTGCCTTCTCACTCGTCGTTGGCATTGGCTAAAGGAAGTGTTCAAGGGACGGATGCGTTTGATCGGCATTCTTCCCCGGCCTATCGAATGGAGAATCAAAGAGGACCAGGAATTGGAACAAAGGCTTAAGGAAGCTTCCCCTGGCTTTCTCTCGTTGTCCGACCTCCACGATTGCCATAGTGCAGACGATCCCAATGAGTGGGTGCACGCTTCGTATCAAGCTCTCGGCGGAGACAAGAACATCATCAAACTTATTCGGAACAATTTTTGGCGACTCGCGTTCAAGCGATCCGTATGACCCATGGCGGAGCTGAAACACCAAAACATTTCATACTGCGAAGTTCCGGGAGAATTGAGCTTCGTATCCAGCGTAGCAGAACATCTTAAGGAATTCTGCGAACTACGTTTGATCGACACCACTATTTGGCCAGCCATCGAACTAGGTTTCTGCGAGGCGTTAAACAATGCGATTGAACATGGCTGTCGAGGATTTCGCCCTAAGTCGGTCAAGGTCATGTGGCAATGGGAAGGGGAGCAACTAATCATCGAAATCGAAGACCCCGGAACCTTTAAATATCTACCAAAGACCGCTAGGCTTCCAGACGACCCTCTGAGTGAATCGGGTCGAGGGTGCTTTCTCATTGATTCGATTTTCGATTCCGCGGTTCACTCTAAAACCCAGTATGGGCACAAGTTGGTTCTCGTGAAAACTTTGCATCGTCCGCAAAGCCCTATCGCTAAGATGCAAGAGCTATACGAAACCCTGCAAAGCGCCACAAACGATCTCAGTCAAAGCTACAGCGAACTTGATGCCCTGCAAGGATTCGCCGAAGATCTTAGTCGCGAGCCCTGGCTAGCTGAGGCGGTTTCAAGCAGTCTCGCCAGACTCCAATCTGTCTTCACCATTCCTCATGCCGTAGTCTGGGTCTTGCAACAGGGGCACCTGATAAATCCACTCGATCACAAAGAGCAACGCTTCGAGCTGACAAGCAACCGCTCTATCTCGATTGTTCAAGCTCTCCGCACCCAGCGTGAACAGATCATCGTAGACTGCACCCAATTCGCTAGATCGGATCCACTCTATTCAGTGTCCGAAAGTGCTCTACTGGTCCCAATTTCATACCAAGACGAATGCGTAGGTATAATCTCTTTACAAATGCCGAAACAGGATGCGATTCAGTTCGAGACTAGGATTGCAAGACTCGCGCGTGCAATTTCTAGATTTCTAGCTATTGCAATCGAAAACGCATCTACCATTAATCAAAAGAAGGAGCACGCTCGCTCAAAAACACAACTCGAGATCGCAGCGGAAATCCAGCAGTCTCTTCTACCGTCGAAATTTCCAAACAACGAACACTTTCGTTTAACTGGCAAATGTGTTACGGCTTTAGCCGTAGGCGGTGACTACATAGACGCCATTGAAATAAAAGGACGTGGACTACTTCTTGTCATCGCCGACGTGATGGGAAAAGGCGTTCCCGCAGCATTGCTAGCTACCATTTTCAGAACGGCGATCCGCTCGCGGCTAAACTTGGCGGAAACCCCGGGTTGGCTTTTGTCCCAAACGAACAAGCAAATCTATGATGAGCTCGGGCACTTAAACATGTTCATCACTGCCCAAGTCGCCTATTACTCCTATGATGACTATCGGCTAAAGCTCGCGAGTGCCGGGCATTGCCCCGCATTTCTTTCCAGAAACGGATTAAGTGAACCAGAAGAGATCTGTTCGGAAGGCGTGCCGCTCGGCATCAAGCCCGATGATGTCTACGATGAACGATTGATCCAACTGGGGGCCAAAGACCGAATCGTTTTCATAACGGACGGTATCTACGAGGTAGAAAACCAATCAGGAGAGATGCTAGGAATCAACGGATTCTCGAAAAGACTACCTGAAATCTGGCAGGAGGGAATAGAAGCCGTCCCCGGAAATGCCCTTTCCGTCGTCGACGCTCATTCCCAAGGCGGGGCTGCTCAAGACGACAAGACGCTGATGGCTCTTGAAATACTGTAAGGGATATTTCTTTACACGCTTGCTCGGAACGCCCAATCGATTCGAGCTCGAGTGATCGTTCTTATTCCCAAATCTCGTTTTTTGAGAGCGCTCAACCAAACCACAGATGTTTAGGTAGCGCCTGTGCGCCTTGCACAACGCCTTTCTCCTCAGGAGACAAATTACTGCAGCCCCACTTATTCTTCTCCCATTTCGACCTTGAGGGCGTTCACGCCCAATACCGCCTGGGAAAGGTCCGCCACTTCCGTCTCGAACTCCGACCGAAGCTTTTTCAATTCAGGCATTAGAACATCCCACCGCAAATTTCGCTCTGCCAGGGAGTTCACGATCCCGAATCAATCGAACGAGTACCTCAGATGTGAATATTCTCAATGAAGCCTTATCGGGTTTCGACCTACTCTTTGACTTTGTAAAAACTCCGTCGCTTTCCCACTCCACCTACGCAGTAGGAGTCCGTTTTCGACTCCAGCTCTCCAACGATTGGAGGAATCTCGTCCCGGTTTGCCTTAAACGCCACTTTTACGAGCTGATCCGATTTGAGAGCTTTGGTAAATTCGGCCAGCAAGGCGGGTGTAATCCCCTTTTTTCCAATATGGATTGCCGGCTTCAATTTCTGAGCCGTATTTCGCAGAGCTGCTTTTTCTTTGCTCGTAGGGACTGTCATAGCGAGGTTCATTGCCTAAAGACTAGGAACCGGTCAATCCTTCTTAACTAACACTAGTGCCTACCGGTCACTTCGACGTTTACTTCTTGATTGATACACGCATTTCGGGTTCTCAATTAAATCTAGATCCATGGAAGCTGACACCGTCGTTATTGTTGCATTCTATAAATTCGTTCCGCTGCCTGACTTCGAACAGCGCCGAATTCCCCTACGCAATCTGTGCGAGAAGAACGGGGTCAAGGGTACAATACTACTCGCCCACGAAGGGATCAACGCAACGATATCAGGCCCTCAAATGGGTATTGATGCAGTATTGGATTCCCTCCAGTCCGATCCCGTGATCGGCCGCATGAAGGTAAAATACTCCAAAGCATCGGAGCTCCCTTTCTACCGAATGAAAGTCCGGCTGAAGAAAGAGATCGTACGCTTAGGCAGACCAGACATCAACCCAGGAGACCAGGTGGGTGAATACGTAAGGCCCGAGGACTGGAACGATCTTATCTCGGATCCCGACGTCACTTTGATTGATACCCGCAATGACTACGAGGTCGAGATTGGCACCTTCAAAGGAGCCCAGAATCCGGAAACAAAGAGCTTCCGCGACTTTCCTGAGTACGTGGACAAAGAGCTCCAGAAAAAAAAAGACAAGCCGATCGCCATGTTCTGCACCGGAGGAATTCGATGCGAGAAGTCTACATCGCTCTTGCTCAAAAAAGGTTTTAAGAAAGTGTACCACCTCGACGGTGGGATCCTGAACTATCTCGAGAAAGTCGACGCTTCTGAGAGTCTCTGGGAGGGCGATTGCTTCGTTTTCGACAATCGGGTGACGGTGGATCACAATCTAGAGCCGGGCGAGTACGACATGTGCCATGCCTGCCGCCATGCGATTTCCGAGATAGACAAGGAGTCTGAACACTACGTCGAAGGCGTTAGCTGTCCCTACTGTCACGAATCTCTCAGTGACGAACAGCGCGAACGAGCCGCCCAGCGCCAAAAGCAAGTTGAAATCAGCAAGAAGCTTTCTCGCAAGCACATCGGCATGACGCCAAAAGAGAGAGCGACTTGGCGGGAAGAAAAACTTGAAACGAAACGAAAAGCCGACCGATCTCGGGGCGGCCCATCCTAACGGCGACCCCTTTTCTTTTGCGGAGGCGGAGCCCACATTCGGAGAAGGTATTCCGACAAGTTGAGCATGCTGATCTTTCGGTCACCTTCGTTAATCAGGACTTCCCTAAATGGAGACTCAAAGCGTGCCCGCTCTTCAAAATATTCCCACAAAATCCCGTTTAACTCAAGAGCCCTAGATTCCCGCCTTCCTCCACGGCGAGAGATTTCAGTCACTCTTGCTTCCCAGAACCGCTTTTCTTCAGAATGGCTCTCCAAATAGTTCATTAGGATCTGTTCGTAGCGGTTGAGACTCATTACCGACTCCTTCAATACAATCGCCTCAACTGACTCAATGCCTAAGAATCGTGTCGTTCAAACTTCAATCCGATTCTCCATAGCGATTTACGACGTTCATGTCCGCGTGAAGTTTGGAGGTAAATTCTAATAGAATCGGAATGTCATCTCGACCGACGTATTCCCTCACCACATCCATTTTCACCATCTTGTTCCTCACGATCATGTAAGTCGCGGTGGCAATCAAAGGAGTCTTGTAGGCCTCTTTTTTCTTCCGCCTGTAGCCTACGAATTCAGAGGTGTAGAAATAGGTGAGGTGTTCTGGACCGTCATTGGCCTCGATCCAATAACCATCAACGAAACCCTCCATTTCGAAATCGTTTCCAAACTTGAAGGCAATGTAGTCTTCAAACGAATCGAACTTTTCGCGTTCCGCATATTCTTTCCTCGCTTCAATAATTCGCTCGCGAATCGTGTTTTTGACTTTCTCGAAGCTACGCGGAGTAAACAGCGAAAACGCATAAGCTTCGGGTACCCAAAACAACGAGAAAAAATTCACAAATTCCGATCCCGTTTGCTGGAGAAAGCGGTCGTTGTAGATAATTCTTGAAAGCGTGTATCCTGGCTCTCCTTTCCCCGCGTAATCCTCGTACAGCCCCTTCATCTCTCTCCCATCTTCCCAGCCGTCATAATACGGTGGATACAACTTCGTTACACCCGATCTAAACTCCCAGCTCTTTCGGTACCCCACTCCGCCTTTGCTATGGAAGTCCACCCCCATCATTTGCATTTCCATGCGCCTCCGTTCCTCAGGCGGTAGTTCTTCCAAGGTGACCTGGCTTTTCCGTTTTTGCTTTTTAGTTTCCTCTTGCGTCGAATTCTCCAAAATCGCTTCGAGCCTGCCATCGGAACTCTGGCCTGACTTTTCTTTCCCCTCAACCGCAGCCTGACCAAAAACAGGATCGGCAAACCCGAAGACCAAAACCAGAAGAAGACAGACCAAACTACTTGCCCGAAAATATTTTGGATGGTTCATTTTGCTTCTAGATACAGGTTAATCCGAGGTCATACACACAACGTAAAAGGATGGTAAACGCATGCACTATGGCAAGAAATCCCTGATTGCTCAAGGGCATTTAAGGGTTCGGATCCACCACGCTATCGTGGTGGATCCGAACTCCGGCAAGTTATTAGCATGGGCATCGGTTGCCGGGTAAACTTGCCCTGAACACTCAACCATTTTTTCGATTAGAGCGACCGCTCAGGCTGAATTCCCAGTGAAACTATACAATCGCAGAACGCGGAAATTCATCCCTATACGTATTCAATGAGTAATGGCACCTATCCACTTGCCACGTATTCTACTCAGCCTCGCCACAAATGCTACAGAATGGGGTTAAGACGATCCGTAATACAACCGATTGAATGAAGTTATAAGACCGGAATACCGGCCAGGAACCTTAAGAATCCGCCATACCTACGCACCACATACTATCAACTTTCTTAGTTGGTTGGTTAACTACGAAAGCCCGGTCTAATCGCCGGGCTTTCTCTATTGAAAATCTTTTCGAACTCAAACGAGGAGCCCTACTTCATCGAGGCAAAGGTCTGTTTGAGTAGATCCACATCACTCGTGCCCTTAGTCTTCGCTCGGGCCTTGTCGATCAAAGCTTTCTCGAGCTCATTCTTGGTG
>CALDFV010000209.1 GCA_937942145.1 uncultured Opitutaceae bacterium | reverse complement strand
AGAGGTAATTTTCAGCCTTACTCCTTAAACCATAAGCCCTAGCAGCTTAGTTGTCCCACTTGTGGCGAAGCATGTCATTAAACTTCGCAACCTTGGTCTGGCGACGTTTCGTCGCCGAAGGCTTTTCAAAATAGCGGTTGCCACGCACGTCTTTAATGACGCCTTCACGGTCAAGCTTTTTCTTAAGTCGACGCAGCGCACGTTCTACGGGCTCGCCTTTGCGGATTTTAACTTCGATTGCCATCTTTTTTCAGAGAAAGACGCGTAGAAAGACGCCTATTCCCCCCTTCGTCAACTGTTTTCTGGCGCCCTTTTGCATATCGAAGCCCAAGCGCACTCCCCTCCGAATCGGGACTATTCTATATCAGCCTCATCCTCTAACGTGACCAACTGAACTCTCGCCCTACTCCGGTCGGAGAACTTGGCTCGGATCTTCCAGTGACGTCACGTACTGGGCATCCGCTTCTTCCAGAGCCTTTCCCATTGCTCGCACCATCAACTGAAGCCGTTTCGGATCGCTGGACGCTCGGTTATCCGATTCGTCCAAGTCATCTTCGAGGTTGAACAGCTCATAGCGCTCCTCCCCTATTTTGTGATAGTGGTAAACCAGTTTCCAGTCTCCCAAACGATACGAGGTGAAATAGCTACTCCGGTGCTTATGCGGAAAGTGCATCAGAAACTCAGGCAATCGTCTGGATCGTTTTCCTCTAAGCATTGTGGAGAGATCCACGCCATCCACGCGCGAAACCTGCCTGATTCCGGCAACACTGAGAATCGTTGGGAATAGATCGTAGACCGTTCCCACTTGGTCGGAAAGCTTATCATTCGGAATCGCCAACTGCTTTTGCAACTTCGATTCAGAATTCCGCTTCGCCCAGGATGCGATAAAAGGAACCCGCATCCCTCCTTCGTAGTGCGTCGCTTTCTTTCCCCGAAGCGGCGCCGCACTCGAAACGGCGTGAGCATCTCCTCTTGGCCCATCCGACCCATTGTCTCCCAAAAATAGAACGAGAGTGCTTTCGGCTACCCCTAAATTTTCCAGCTGATCGAGAATATCCCCCAACGACTTGTCCATCCCTTCAATCATTGTGGCAAACGCTTTCGCGGGAGCCTTCAAATCCGAGTCCTCGTAATGCGCCGCGAACCGATCGTCGGACTGAAACGGACTATGAACCGCGTAGTGGGACATGTAGGCGAAAAACGGCTCTTCGTCTTCGACTGCCCCACTGATCGCCTCATTCATCTCCAAAGTCAGTACCTCCGTTAAATGAATCTCCTCTCCATGATACTTTTCTAATCCTGGAACCGCTCGCGTGCCATTCCCATTTTTGCCTCCAAAGTGATCCTTTCCATAGTAACTGCCTGGGCGACCATACGCACAGCCCGCGATGTTGACATCAAACCCGAAATTCTCGGGTAACGAGCCAAACGAATCTACCGGGCCGAAATGCGCTTTTCCAACATGGATCGTCCGGTAGCCCCCTTCCTTGAGCAAAGCCGGAAGCGTTGTCGCACCCGGAACGATACCCTCCCACTGCCAGCCCTTGGGTCCATACGCACCGGCATTGTTGGCGGTTGGACTTATGAATTGAGTCGAACGATGTCTGGCCGAAGTTTGACCCGTCATCAGAGAAACCCGCGAAGGCGAGCAAACGCTGTTGGCGTAAAACTGGCGAAACCGAATCCCCTGCCTCGCCAGGCGCTCCATGTTCGGCGTCCGGTAGAAATCGTTGAAAGGATGCCGCTCTGGCCGTCCCTTTTCATCCGCCAGAAATGCTACCGACGTATCCATAACACCCATATCGTCCACGAGGAAAACCAGAATGTTGGGTTGCTCCGAAGCGTCGACTTGGAGAAAAAGCAAAACGGTAAACAGGAACCGATAGAAAAAAGTCGATTTCATCCCAATCACACTGGATTCCTTCCTTCGAAACGCAAGGGTTGACTCGGATGACTCCACTATAAAGGCACTCCCCAAAACCGTGTTGCTACCAATGTTTTAGACCCTGAACATCACAATCGAAAATTATTCTTTTCATTTTTAACGATTGCAAGTCCACCTATGTGAACAACCATCGAATAACCCTTCAACAACTTGCGAACAAATCAGCGCTTCTTTGCTTTGAATTGATGAGGAACCTGTCTTGACTGTCTTCACATGTCTGCGTCCGGTCCGTTTGTTCATCTTCACAATCACACGCATTACTCTCTCCTTGACGGGTGCGCGAAGCCCGCGCGGGCAGCGGCTCGAGCGAAGGAGCTGGGCATGCCGGCCTTGGCAATGACCGACCACGGCAACCTTTTCGGGGCTATCGACTTCTACCGCTCCTGCAAGAAGGCGGATATCAAGCCGCTCATCGGATGCGAACTCTACTACGTCAACGACCACAAGCAAAACGAGCGGCCACGTCGAGAACGCAAACGGACCGACGACATTGGCGACATCCCCGAGGACTACGTCCCCTCGCCTGAGGATTTTCCCAAATTCCAGATCCACCACAAAGGGGTCATCGCCAAGGATTTCGAAGGTTATCAAAACCTCTGCAAACTCGTCTCGGATGCCCACCTCAATGGCGTGTACTACAAGCCGCGTACCGATATTGAAAAGCTTGCTCAATACTCGAAAGGTCTGATCGGCTTGAGTGGCTGCATCAATGGAGTTGCGGCCCAGTATCTGATTTATGGCGACGAAGCGAATGCGCGCCGCGTTACGGCTGACTTCGTCGATATTTTCGGGAAGGAGAACTATTTCATCGAGCTGCAGGACCACGGCATGCCGGTCCAGCGGCGCATTATTCCAGGACTTCTGAAACTCGCCAAAGAGTTCGACTTGAAAGCCATCTGCGCCAACGACTCTCACTACGTTTACAAGGAAGACTCGGACCCGCACGACGCCTTGCTCTGTATCCAGACTGGAAAGATGATTTCCGATCCCAACCGGATGAAGTATCCGTCTCAGGAATTCTACATGAAGAGCCGGGAAGAGATGTACGAGATTTTCAAAGAAGTCCCTGAGACGCTCGACAATACGGTCCACGTGGCCGAGATGTGCGATCTCAAGATACCCTTCGACGAGAACCACTATCCGGTCTTCGAAGCACCAGTCGAATTGAGGTCATTCAAGCAAGACCCCGACACGTTTGACCGCATACTCGACATTTACGAAGTCGAAAAGACGAAGGTCAATCAGCAGGACGGAAAAGACGAAGTCTGCAAGCTCGACCAGGCGCAGCGAAAGGAACTCAAAGCAAACGGCACCCTCCTGTTGGAACTCTGCAAGCGTGGCCTCCTCGAACGCTACGGCGTCGACTACGACAATCGCACTGCCTACACGCCCAAGGAGGGTCAAAGGGAAGATTTCGCTGACTTCCTTTGTGATCAGCTCGACTACCAGATCGCAATCATCGCCGGTACCGGCTTCATCGACTACTTTTTGATTGTCTGGGACTTCATCAACTTCGCCCGTAGCGAGGGCATTCCCGTAGGACCGGGCCGCGGATCGGGCGCAGGTTGCATCGTTGCCTACGTATTGAAAATTACTGACATCGATCCGTTGAGGTTCGGGCTTCTCTTCGAGCGCATGCTCAATCTGGAACGGGTATCCCCTCCCGACTTCGACATCGACTTCTGCATGCGTCGCCGCGAAGACGTGGTCAATTTCGTGCGGGAAAAGTACGGGGCCGACAGCGTTGCGAATATCATTACCTACGGAACGTTCGGGGCCAAGATGGTCATTCGCGACATGGCCCGAGTGAACGACGTTCCTTTCGCCGAAGCCGACAAGCTCGCCAAGATGATCCCCGACGA
>CALDFV010000208.1 GCA_937942145.1 uncultured Opitutaceae bacterium | reverse complement strand
CAAAAGATCTTCCCGTTTGAAATAGATTTTTGCCCCACCAAGCTCTTCCGTCAGCCGTTCGGCAAAATATAGTCCCGTTGGACGTCCGGCAAATTCCTTCAACTGGTAAGCCAACTCCGCCTGAAAAGCTGGGTCAACCTTCGCTCGATCATACTCTTCGCCGAGCTTTTTCAGGGCAGTCATCAGAGTCTCCGGCACATAGCAACCGCCGAAGTCTCCGAAGCGCCCTTTGCCATTCGGCAGCGATTCCTTGTCGATCATTTCAGTAGTGATACCGCTCATAAGGGGAGGAATCATTCAGCACGCGATCGGTGGAAGCAATCGAAAAGCCGTGGGCAAAAGACTACGAGGGGTAACCGAACAAAAAGAGCACAACTATCCTTCTGAAATCCGGTTCTTCAAATAGCTTATCACATCCTGAAACTTCGTCTCATTGCCACCATCGGTTTCCACCAAATTTTCGTGCGCCTCAAGGCACAGTCGGGCGCTATCCAACTCGTCAAGTTGCCCGGCATCCAATGATTCTGTCACAGCCGAGGCATCGACCGCCTGATCGCCCAGATCCAACGTTGCGATGCGGTGAAGTCCTAAACCGCGGACAAGATTCGTATTACGCTCACTCAGACGCGAGAGAACCAGAGATCCTTTGGGCTCAAGTTTACGCAATTCTAGAGCACATCCCGCCAGCACCCCTAAAACCGTGCTGTCCATGCCCGTGCAACAAGAGAAATCGAAAACGTAGCTGCGACTTCCCGTTTTCGTCGCATCTTTCAGGAAGTCCTGGAGAGGCATCACGTTCTGAAACGAAGCCCTGCCGACAATCTTTACGGCAACAGGGGTCGAACTTGGATCAACTAAAAATACGGGTTCCTCGTCTGGCATCTAACTCTGCTCTCAGTAAACTAAGACCTCCATTCCAACCTTTTGTTTAACTGGAAGCCTTAATAATATCTCGGAGCACGTAAGGGAGAATTCCGCCATTGCGGATATATTCGACTTCAATCGCCGTATCGACGCGAACTTTGAGTTCGATCTCTTCTTTGTCGCCGTTCGCCCGTTCGATCACTGCAGTCAAGTTCTGCTGTGGTTTGAGGTCGTCACCTAGGCCGGGTAGAGAAACAATTTCCGATCCGTCGAGATTGAGCGATTGAGCGCTCATTCCATCGATGAACTCAAGCGGGAGGACTCCCATTCCAATCAAATTGGAACGGTGAATCCGCTCGTAACTCCTGGCCACCACGGCTTTTACTCCAAGGAGACTGGTTCCCTTAGCCGCCCAATCTCGCGAACTTCCAGTACCGTACTCGATACCTGTGAAAACAATTAGTGGAGTTTCGCGTTCCTTGTAAACCTGGGCAGCGTCAAAGATCGTTGCCGGAGTTCCCTCTGGCATGATCTTGGTGAATCCGCCTTCTTTCCCGTCCGCCATTAGATTTTTAACCCGGACATTCGCAAAGGTGCCGCGTGTCATGATCAAGTCGTTACCGCGGCGGGATCCATAGGAATTGAAGTCCTTTGCCTCCACTCCCTTTGACAACAGAAACTGTCCCGCTGGAGTTTCCGGTTTGAAAGCCCCTGCTGGAGAAATGTGGTCAGTCGTAACCGAGTCGCCCATTATGGCTAGTGGACGCATGCCAACGATCGGCTGAATCGTTCCCACTTCCATCGAGAAACCTTCAAAGAATGGTGGCTCGTGAATGTAGGTGGATTCTAGATTCCACTGGTAAATGGCTCCAGTTGAAGACTCGATCTGAGTCCACTCTTCGTTGGAACTCGCTACGTCGGAATACTGATTGTCGAACATCTCCGTCTTTAGGCCGGTTCGAATCGCATTCGCTACCTCCTCGTTGGAAGGCCAAATATCCTTCAAATAGACATCCTGCCCATCCGCCCCTTGACCGATCGGATCGTTGTAGAGATCGATATCCACTCGTCCCGCTAGAGCATAAGCTACTACGAGCGGGGGTGACATGAGGAAGTTGGACTTAATTGAGCCATGGACCCGGGCCTCAAAATTCCGGTTTCCCGATAGGACCGATGCCGCAATCAAATCGCCATCCTTTATCGCCGACTCAATCTCAGGCGCAAGCGGTCCGCTATTGCCGATACAAGTCGTGCAACCATAAGCCACTAAATTGAACCCAAGTTGGTCCAGATAGCTTTGCAGACCGGTTTCATTCAAATAGTCAGTTACGACGCGCGACCCTGGGCCCAAACTCGTTTTCACGTAGGGCGCGACTATAAGACCGCGTTCGACGGCCTTCTTGGCCAGCAATCCCGCTGCGAGCATTACGCCCGGATTCGAGGTGTTGGTACAGGATGTGATCGCCGCGATCAGAACCGACCCATGCCCAATCGAACCTGATCCGTTCATCGAGACCTGGGTATCCCTTTTCTCCTCGGGCAGACCAAAACCTCCATCGGAAACGGGCTTCGTAAAGAGATCATTGAAGGATTCCTTTAACGCCGAAACCGATATGCGCTCTTTCGGATTTTTGGGTCCAGCAACACTGGGTTCGATCTCGCTCAAATCGACCGAAATGCTCTTTGTGTATTCGATACTTCCGGCTTCAGGAATTCCAAAAATTCCCTGTGCCTCACAGTATGATTTAATTACTTCAATTTGCGCTTCGCTTCGACCTGTCTCCCGGAGATAGTCCAGCGACTTTTCATCAATCGGGAAGAATCCCATTGTGGCCCCGTACTCTGGAGCCATATTGGCGATCGTCGCACGATCCGCTAGAGAGAGATTGCGTGCACCCTCTCCAAAGTATTCGACAAACTTGCCCACAACACCTAACGCCCGCAGCCTTTCAGTAATGGTCAGCGTCAGGTCGGTAGCGGTTACACCCTCCTTAAGGGATCCTTTCAACTCAACTCCCACGACCTCAGGAGTCAGGAAATAGACCGGCTGACCCAACATCCCCGCTTCGGCTTCAATCCCTCCAACGCCCCAGCCAACGATGCCCAGTCCATTGATCATCGTCGTATGCGAATCTGTACCCACTAGAGTATCCGGAAAGTAAACTGCACCGTCACCCACTTTTCGATTGTACACGACCTGAGCCAAATGCTCTAGATTCACCTGGTGCACAATCCCAATGCCCGGCGGCACCACCTGGAATGTATCAAACGCCTGTTGACCCCATTTCAGAAACTCGTAGCGCTCCATGTTACGCTGAAACTCGATGGCCATGTTTTCCTTGAAAGCCTGAGTCGTTCCTGCCTTATCAACCTGTACCGAATGATCCACTACGAGATCAACTGGCACAAGCGGCTCGATCATGGAAGCGTCCTTACCTAACCCATTCACGGCAGATCGCATGGCAGCCAAATCCACCAACAACGGCACACCTGTAAAATCCTGCAACACGATTCTTGATACAACAAACGGAATTTCCTCCTGCGCGGGCGAAGCCGCATTCCAGTTCGCTAGCGTTTTGACGTCCGTCTCGGTAACCCGCTTCCCGTCGCAATTGCGCAGGACGGATTCGAGAACGATCCTAATGGAAATCGGCAACTTCGATATCGGGCCAACCCCATTTTCTTCCAGCGAGGGCAAGGAGTAAAAGTAGGACTCGCCACTGGCTCCGGAGTTAAACGTCTTTAGTGAATTTAGCGGATTTGGTAGATCGCTCATTTTTATAATCTGGTCTAAAAATAATCAGTGCCGTCAGAAAGCACCCCGCACTGGGGCGGTGAATCAAAAAAGAGGACGACCCTTGAATCGGTGTCGTCCGCAATGCTAAATAATCTATGAAGCCAAGGCAGCTTTTATCGCGTCAAAGTCAGGGAATTGCCCTAAGTCGTCACTCGACTCGCTATAAATGACCTCTCCGTCTTTGCTGACAACGACTGCCGATCGCTTGGCCACGCCCTTCATACCTAAAGCCTCTTCAAAAAGCACTTCGTAAGAGGCGCTCGCCTCTTTGTTGCAATCGCTCAGAAGCGGGAAATCAACATTGAGAGAGCTCGCAAAGGCCGCCAAGGCAAAAGGGAAATCAGTACTGATGCCGTAGACTTGAGCATCCAAATTTTTATATTCGCTGATCGAATCTCGGATCGAACACAGTTCCTTTTCACAAGGACCCGAAAAGGCGAAAGGGAAAAATATCAGAACGGTCGCCGTTTTTCCAAAATTATCACTTAACGTGACGTCGGAAAGACCGCTATCGTTTTTGTGTATCAAAGTGAAGTCCGGAGCTTTGGATCCAGTTGCAATTGCCATAATGATTGGTGGGTTGAATTGATTAAAACGGTAAGGAGAGAAGAGGATTGCGATTTAGGAATCCGAGGCAAATCGAAAGCGCAAATTTCGGCCGATTTTAGAGCATCGCAAAAATCGTCGAGCAAAAATCAAAATGAGCGGACAAATGACCCACTGACTTACCAGGAAACTATCTCCTCGCGATCGCCCAAACGTTGTCGTTCGTCGGCAGCCGGTCATAGAGATTCATCCTCCAAAGCTTGAGCCCTGATGTCTCGATCATCCGTGTCAGAGTTCGTGGCGTGAAGTAGTTCACATGGTCGGGATACCTAAAGCCACACCAATTCTTCTGTCTTATGTAGCGGTTCCAACAGCCAAAGTTGGGCACTTTGATAATGACGTACCCCCCCTTTTTCAATTTGCTCGTAGCGGTTCGCAACACTTCCAACGGATCTACTTCATGCTCCAGATAGGAACAAAAGATCACCAAGTCCGCACTGTCATCCTCCAACCTCTTCAAACCTTCGAGCGCTGAGGAGTGGACGCAACGCCCACCCAGCTGCGACAATCTCTCGTTAGTCTCTCTCGCTAGCTCAGCGGATATTTCGATACCGACCGGGCTCACAGGAATACCCGTTTGCTCCTGAAAATAGCTGCTGATGCGGCATAGCTTTCCCCCGGTTCCGCAACCCACATCAATCATAGTGATCCTGTCCTTGATCCCTTTTTCGTTCACGAGTCGACTGAGAATGCGAAATGCCACTCGCTCAATCCGCTCTCGTTTCTGCATCTTCTGGCGCACGGACTTGCTCAAATGACTGGTAAAAGCGACGACCGGCTCTTTCTTACGGCGCCGAATTCTCTCTTCCTCGAAGGTTTTCTCCCATGCAAACTCCTCAACCAGCTGTGAGTACTCCGGTGGATTCTCCAAGAACACCATCCCTGTTTCGAGGCATTCTACCAACTTCCATTCTCCGCTCGAATACGGCGTTTCTTTGACGGGAGTTTGGTTTCCCGTTAACGGGTTACTTCTAGGCATATTTCCGATTTGAATCGTGTGCATTGAACAAGAGTCGCTTCATTTGTCACTCCTCAATTCTCACAAGATAAAACGAGTAGATACGCTCAATGCCGATCCCCTAGGCCATATTCTCCTAGTGGGGCGCCTAAGAGATAACCTGCCATAAAAAGCATGGGGACCAGACCGGTTTGGGTCTTGTCGAACGCGAAAATCAAAGGCAGTACGACACCCTGCAAAAAACCGGATCCAACCGAACAACTTGTCAAATCATGAAAGTAATCGCCTTTCTAACTATCACCGCTCTCTTCATCGCTGGCTCTGGCCAAGCCGCTGCCAGCGCCTACCAACCTTGCTCTTGGGAAAAGCAGATCGTAGCCGCATGTCTCGTACTGGAGGCGGCTGACCAGGGTGAAATGGGAATGAGAGGCGTTGCTTCCGTTATCCTCAATCGGGCCGACGGAAACCACTCCAAGGTTATGCGGGTCGTCAAAAAACCCTACGCATTCAGCGCCCTCAATACGGCCACCACCGGTCGAACGGGGTCGAAGGGATTCGCCAGCCACGTACAAAAGGCCTCGCGCGACCGCCTGTGGCGATCCGCGCTGCAAATCGTTGACGAACTCTATACTCACAACTGGCGTGACGTTACTCAGGGAGCCGACCACTACGTGAGGACTGATATCCGCCCTTCTTGGGTTAAATCTATGGCCAAGACTACCACCATTGGGTCGCACGCCTTTTACACGACCTACAACTAGCGAATTTGGGGAGTCCGAGGATCCAATCCCCATCCGAGTCGACCCCGACCAAAAGATAAGCGAACGCTATTGATCTTCCTTCAGGGAACCCTACGGTCCCGTCCTTTCCACGAATATGACCGAATTCATCCTCACTCATCCAGGCAGCGCCCACAAAGACGAATTCCTCGCATGCTGCGTTCTCATTTCCCAGAATCCGGTCGAGATTCAACGCCGTGAGCCGGAAAAAGCCGATCTAGATAACCCAGCGGTCTGCATAGTCGATGTGGGCGATGACCACGATCCGTCCAAGTCCAACTTCGATCACCATCAATTCCCCCGCGACGCGATTCCCACTTGCTCCCTATCTCTGGTCCTCAAGCATCTCGCCCTCTACGACGATGCCCGCGCTTTTTGCGATTGGCTCGAGCCAGCTGAATGGTTCGACTGCCGCGGCGCCAATGGAACCGCTCGCTGGCTTGGCGTCGAAAGAGACATCATCGGAAAGCTCAGTTCCCCCATCGATATCACACTGCTTCGGCGGTTCGCCGCCAAAACCCTTCACGCTCCCGGAGAACCGCTTTGGGAAGTCATGAAAATGATTGGTGATGACCTCGTCGAATACTTGAAGTCCCTGCGCGAGCGACTCGATTTCATTGGGTCAAACGCGGAGACCTGGACGATCGAAAATGGCTCCTCCTCCATTCAAGCCGTATTCCTACCGCGTACCGAACCGCTCCCGGAAGAGCCTTCCATGGGCTTACCCCGCTTTATCGAAGAGCAAGGGCTTGCCCAAACCGCTCATGCCATGATTTATCCGGATCGTCGCGGAGACGGGTACGGACTTTCTCGATACAACGATCATCCAAAAATGGATTTCACGCGAATCAAAGACGAACCCGATGTTCACTTCGCTCACGCAGCAGGTTTCGTGGCTAAGTCCTCTGCCACGAATCCTGACCGCCTTAAGGAACTCGTCGCCAGGAGCTTCGGTTAAGTTTCAATCGACGGTTCTTTACCCTTTTTACCGTTGCGGTAGAGAGCGTAGCCGATTCCACCAATCACCAATCCACAGAACAGGAAGCTGATGCGACCGCTAAGGTCGTTCGGTCTCAGGATTCCCCGCAAGGCAATGAATCCTCCATTATTAGGTACTGGCAAAAAGGGGAATCCGCACGCGATGGTTGCTTCGCTCGTCGACCGAAAAATTTGCTGGCGCTATGCAACTTTATCTCAAGGCCGAATCGACCATACCCAAGTCAACCTCGCAAAGGTTGACCCTCAACCCTAGTTTGATTCGTATGAAGCCCAACATGCTCCCCTCCTCTTCCCTCTATTTTAGATTCTTTCTACTTCTCCTTCTTACTCTTCATTACCCGAGCGTAAAGGCCCAGGTCTTCGAGGACCCGGCCCCTCCCACCGTCCACCAGATCGAAAAACGGCCCGCACCCGAGCCATTGGCTCAGCCGGGACTCACCTTCTACGCACCCCCAAAGCCCCTCTCGCCCGATGCCGTCACCGAAGACTGGATGGATTTCATTGGTCCGACCCACAACGCCATTTCTCGCGAAACCCATTTGCTCAAGACGTTTGGAGACAATGATCCTACTATTGTGTGGGAGGTCGCCAAGGGCGAGGGATACGCCGCTCCAGCGGTGATCGGAAATCGAGTCATTCTATTTCACCGGATTGGGAATGAGGAAACGGTTGAGTGCCTACACAACGAGACGGGCCAACGGCACTGGAAGTACTCCTATCCAACGCAGTACAAGGACCGATACGGATTTGGCAATGGACCTCGGTGCCAGCCCATCAGCGACGGAGAATTCGTCTACACCTATGGAGTGGAAGCCATACTCAGCTGCCTCGATCTGAAAACAGGACAATTGCTCTGGCAACGAAATCTCGAAACTGAGTTTGGCCGCACCCTAGATTTTTTTGGAGCGACCGCGACACCACTTCTCGAAAACAGTCGAGTTATCGTCAACATCGGAGCGCTCGGTGGCCCCTGCGTGGCCGCCTTCGACAAACACACTGGCGCAATGCTGTGGGGTGCCGGAAGTGAATGGGGACCCAGCTACGCGTCTCCTATTCCGGCTGACACAATTGCTGGCAGACGCCTCTTCGTTTTCGCCGGAGGCGAGAGTCGACCCGCAACGGGTGGCCTCCTCGTCATTAACCCGGAAAATGGAAACATCGATGGTCGCTTCCCCTGGAGAGGGAATCGCTACGAATCCGTCAACGCCTCGTCACCCGTCGTCGTCGACAACAAGGTGTATATCTCCGAATGCTACGGAGCCGGCGGAGCCTTAGTGAGCATCGAAAGTGATGGGTCCTGCTCCCCGATCTGGACCAACGAAATACTCAACACCCACTTCATGACCGCTATTCACAAGGACGGTTACTTGTATGGGATTGATGGACACGGTCCTCAAAATGCCCCTATCGTTTGCATCGAGCTCGAAACCGGAAAGGAAATGTGGCGAACCGAACCGGAATGGATCACTCCAGTGACCAACGATGGCCGGGAGCAGGAATACAATCTAGCCCCCGCCTTGGCATCTTTCCTTCTCGTCGACGGGCGATGCCTTGTATTGGGCCAGTACGGACACCTCGCCTGGATCGACCTCAACCCCACAGGTTATCGCGAGCTCGACCGAACTCATCTATTTCTCGCCCGTCAAACCTGGGCCCTCCCCACCCTGAGCAAAGGTCTCCTCTACGTCGGCCAGAATGACAAGGGTGTAGACGGATCGAACACCCGCCTCATCTGCTACGATTTGAGAGCCGAATGACCAGGAATTTGGTCCGCCTCATGGAGAGGCTGCGCAAATCAGCGCCGCACACTCAGCAGCCCACTGAAATCGCTGAGACTTCTTCCCAGGTCTCAAAGCTAGCGCTGAGGAGATCCTTGTTCGTACGTTTCAGCTGTCCTTTGAGAATGCCGTTCACACCAAGCTCGTAGAACATGTCCGCTCCGTCGGCAGCAGCCGCCACCATACAGTCTTCCCAGTAAACGGGTGAAACGAGAGCGGCAACCAGCGACTTGCGTATGTCTTCCGGATCCGAGAGTTTGGCTCCCGTTGTGGTTGAAAAGACGGTATACTTGGGTTCTGAAAGCTCGATATCCGCGAGGAAATTTTTAAAGGGCTCGTAGGCAGGGCGCATGAGCCGACTGTGGTAAGCGCCGGCGACATTCAATATCATGATCCGCCGAAATCCGTTGTTTTTTCCTGCCTCGACAGCGGCTTCAATTTTTGCCGTTTCGCCAGAAATGACGATCTGGCCAGGGCAATTCAAGTTCGCAATCTCCACATCGTGCGCTTCACAGAATGCGGTAACCGTTTCACGATCGACACCGATAATTGCCGCCATCGAACCGTCGCTCGCCTCACAAGCTTCCTGCATGAGACGGCCCCGCTCGGCCACAATCTTTAGACCCGTATCAAAATCGTACACCCCGGCGGCGGCAAAGGCGGTGACTTCTCCGAGACTCAGCCCCATCGCTATGGTGGCTTCACTGAGAAAGCCTTTCTCCTCCAAGAGCTTGTAAACTACGTAGCCATGCGTAAAGAGGGCTGGCTGGCAGATGCCTGTTTTGGTAAGCATCTCCTCAGGTCCTTCAAAGCTGAAATCCGACAATTTCCAACCTAGCAGTTGGTCCGCACGGTCGTAAATCTCGCGGGCTAGGGGGCTATTCTCACTCAAGTCCTTGCCCATGCCAACCTTATGGGCGCCTTGGCCGGAAAACATTAACGCAACATTCATACCTCCATTTCGCATCCCATTTTCGCGATTTCTGCAAGCCTTTACAATTTAATAGCGAGTCAAGCCCATACAATGAGCCCTTCCCTCGGACGGCTCAGCCTGCCTCCGAGGCGTACTCGTCGAGACGCTTTTTGAGCGTGTTTCGAGTAATCCCGAGGATTTCTGCCGCGCGAGCCTGATTTCCCCCGGTATCCGAAACCGCCCGCTGAATCATCTGCTTTTCGATGTAGGAAAGGATGCGCTTCCCCTCCCGCTCTTTCACCGTTTCATAGATCGTGTCGAAACTTGACTGGAGCGTATCGCCCTTAATAAGCCCCGTTTCCGGT
>CALDFV010000207.1 GCA_937942145.1 uncultured Opitutaceae bacterium | reverse complement strand
TTTTCTTTATCCGTTGATTTTCTGAGAATTTGTGTCCTTTGAACAATAGAAATTCCATAAACCCTTGCGGGGGCCATCAGATTATAGCCCAGGCGCCACCCCATGAACCGATACTTACGCAGCGTTTTTAGTTTCTTCTGGATCGCAATGATCCTCGAAGGGCTCATCGCTGCCGAACCGTTCGACTTTCAGCAGACGATCCGACCTCTGCTTTCGGACAATTG
This sequence comes from uncultured Opitutaceae bacterium, assembly GCA_937942145.1. Taxonomy (GTDB): domain Bacteria; phylum Verrucomicrobiota; class Verrucomicrobiia; order Opitutales; family Opitutaceae; genus Pelagisphaera. The sequence continues at coordinate 6,374 of CALDFV010000207.1, read as the reverse complement.
CTTTCAGTGCCATGGTCCTGACGAAAAGCAGCGTGAAGCGGACTTGAGGCTGGATGTCCAGGCTAGCGCCCATGAATCCGCCATTATTCCCGGCAGAGCCGATGAAAGCGAACTAATCGCTCGAATCACAACTAACAACCCCGACGATAAAATGCCACCGCCCGATTCGGGCAAGACCTTGGACGAAGCGGATATCGAAGCGCTCCGACAATGGGTCGACAATGGCGCTGTCTACCAGGGTCACTGGTCCTTTCAAACGCCCCAACGGCCAACTCCCCCCAAGGTATCCCATTACGGACGTGTCCACAAACCGATCGACTCATTTGTCCTCGCGAAACTGCAAGCGGAAGGACTAAAACCTTCCGAGCCCGCTGACAAAACGACTCTCCTACGCCGCCTCACCTTGGATCTGACAGGAGTTCCCCCAACCATTGAAGAAGTCGACGATTTTCTCGCCGACCGCTCGCCCAACGCCTTTGAGACAGTTGTGGACAGGCTTTTGGAATCCGAGCGCTACGGAGAACGCATGGCGACGATATGGCTCGATGCCGCAAGGTACGCAGACACGATGGGCTACCAGGCGGATTGGGCGCGTACCCAATGGCGGTGGCGCACCTGGGTAATCGACGCCTACAATCAGAACATGCCGTTCGACCAATTCACCATCGAGCAGCTAGCCGGCGACCTTCTTCCCAATCCAAGTGTCGACCAGCGCCTAGCAACTGGCTTCAACCGGAACCATCGCATCAATGATGAAGGCGGGATTATTCCGGAAGAGTACCTTGTCGAATACTTGGTGGATCGAGTTGAGACAACCTCAGGAACCTGGCTCGGGTTGACCTTTGGCTGCGCGCGTTGCCACGACCATAAGTACGACCCGGTTTCGCAAAAAGATTTCTATAGTTTCCTGGCGTTCTTCAATGGCGTGCCGGAAAAGGGGAAAGATGGGCGCAAAGGCTACGCAGCCCCCTATATGCGAGTCGCCATCCGCGGAAAGCAAGCCGAATACGATCGGCTGCGTCAGGAGGTCGATAGGCTTTCCAGTGAGTATTCCCTATCCATCCCCAGCCTGAAAGAAGATTTAGAAAATTGGATACAAATACAAAAAGGAAATCTAAACAGCGGCCGTATTCAGTGGTCCCTAGACAAACCGTCCAACATTCAATCTGGTGACGCCATAGAATTCAAGGTGCTCGATGACTATTCGGCACTTTCGACACTCGTCGGGGCGGAGGTGGGAAAGCCGACCTACCGATTCGAGATTGCGCCGCGTATCAGAAGCGTTAAGGCCCTTAAACTGGAGGCGTTGCTTCACCCAAAATTGAACGGAGGCTTCACGCTAGGCAACGGTGATTTCGTTTTAACCGATTTTCTTGTCGACCTTATACGAGACGGAGAAAAGAAGGCCACTCGACTGAAGATAGAGGGAGCAAAATCGGAGCACAGCAAGACGGGATTTCCCGTAGACAATGCGATCGACGGTGATCCGAAAACCGGCTGGAGCATCGGTGAAGTTTCCCAGAAAGAGAACCCTGCAGCTGTATTCATTTTTAAAGAACCGATTGTCCTTAATCCAGGTGACAAACTAAAAATCACTTTAGCCCACAAGTCACCGGAGGGAAATCAGGCCATCGGCCGGTTTCGACTATCCACCACCGACGTCGATCCGCCTCAATTGTCTTCGGATGAGGGGCTTCCCGCAGAAGTGCTGCAGGCGCTTAAATCGAATGCGCTTCGGTTGAATCAGAAACAGCGCGGCATACTGGCCAAGCACCATGCTTCCATCGCTCCCGAATTGGCTGAGCTTCGCGAGAAGCTGAAAACCGCAAAAAACGAGTTTGAGCGATTTGAGGATCAATACACGACAAACGTAATGGTCATGGAGGAAATGGAAGAGCCGCGTCCGACTCACATATTAGAGCGTGGCGTGTACGATCAGCCTGGCGAATTGGTCACTGCGGCCGTGCTAAGTGACTTGCTAGGCCCATTGCCCAAAGGAGCGCCGATGAATCGCCTGGGGCTGGCCCAATGGCTGGTTTCCGGCGACCATCCCTTAACTGCTCGCGTTGTTGTCAATCGATATTGGGCAATGCTTTTCGGTAATGGTCTCGTGGAAACGATAGAAGATTTTGGTCTCCAAGGAGCCTACCCATCCCATCCAAAACTGCTTGACTGGCTCGCCACTGAATACCCCAAGTCGGGTTGGGACACAAAGGCCCTGCTGAAATTGATTGTCATGAGCGCGACGTATCAGCAATCTTCGGACACAACACCTGAAATGGCGGAGCGAGATCCATCCAATCGACTTCTCTCAAGAATGACTCGATTCCGGCTTCCGGCCGAAACGATCAGGGACCAGGCTCTGTTCACATCCAGCCTCCTCGTCGAAAAGATTGGCGGGCCCTCGGTCAAGCCCTACCAGCCCGCGGGGCTTTGGTCCGATCTATCCTTTCAATCGAAAATCCGAACGACCGACTATTATATTCAGGATACAGGTAAAGATCTCTACCGCCGAAGCCTGTATACCTTCTGGAAACGCACAGTCCCCCCACCCACCATGGCTACCTTTGACGCACCCAGTCGCGACATGTGCGTCCTAAGTCGCCAGAGAACGAATACTCCTTTGCAGGCTTTAGCGCTCATGAACGACCCCACCTTTGTGGAAGCCGCAAGGGTACTCGCCGAGAAAACGATTAAACGATCGGCGAACGTGGAGGAACAACTCATTTTTGCCTTTCGCGCCATCCTGGCCAGACAGCCAAATCACCTTGAATTGAACACCCTCAGAGACGGATACCAAAAGCGCCTAACCTACTTTAGCAACGAGCCCCAGCAGGCAGAAAAGATATTGAAGGTGGGGGAATTTCCCGCCGACGCTCAGCTAGATAAGAGTCAGCTTGCCGCACTATCAACCACAGTGATGAACCTGTTTAACTTGGACGAGACAATCCATCATGAGTGATCCGACCCATCCACTTTCCCAATTCTATCTCGCCCAAACCCGACGGCACTTTTTCTCTACCATCGGCCGCGGAATTGGCGCCGCAGCCCTCGGGTCATTGCTTTCCAAAGACGGACTGACCGCTGAACCAACGAGCCAAGGGCCATTCAAACGACCACACTTCGCCCCCAAGGCCAAACGCGTCATTTACCTTTTCCAATCGGGCGGCCCGTCCCAGATGGACCTGTTCGATCACAAGCCCATGATGGACCGGGTGCGGGGCCAGGATCTCCCCGACTCCATTCGCCAAGGACAGCGACTAACGGGGATGAGCAGCGGGCAGGAAGCTTTCCCCGTCGCCAATTCGATCTTCAAATTCAAGCAGCACGGTCAGAGCGGGGCCACTGTGAGCGAGTTGATGCCGCACATTGCTTCGATTTCCGATGAGCTCTGCTTCATCAAGTCGATGCATACTGAGCAGATCAACCACGACCCGGCCATCACCTTTTTCCAGACCGGTTTTCAGCTCGCCGGCCGCCCCAGCATAGGCTCATGGATGACTTATGGACTGGGCAGTTCGAACCGGGACTTGCCCTCATTTGTCGCGCTCACCTCACGTGGCACGGGCCGCCCCTCCTGTCAGCCGCTCTACGATCGGCTTTGGGGCGCAGGGTTCATGCCGACTTCCTACGCCGGCGTAAAACTTCGCTCCGCATCGGACCCCGTTCTCTTTCTGAAAGACCCACCCGGAATGCCGCGCTCCATGCGCCGCGACATGCTCGATGAACTGGCCGCCCTCAACGAGCAACACATGGAAAGAACCGGCGATGCGGAAATCCAGAGTCGAATCTCACAGTACGAATTGGCCTACCGCATGCAGTCCAGCGTTCCCGAGTTGACTGACATCTCCGACGAACCGGATCACATAATGGAAATGTATGGTCCGGAAGCGAGAAAACCGGGGACGTTCGCGGCCAATGCGCTCCTCGCCCGAAGACTCGCCGAACGCGATGTTCGCTTCGTGCAACTCTTTCACATGGGCTGGGATCAGCACTCCACTCTTCCCAAGGAACTGCCGGGCCAAAGCTACGACGTGGACCAAGCCTCCGCAGCCCTCATTAAGGATTTAAAGCAACGCGGAATGCTCGACGACACCCTGGTCGTTTGGGGCGGTGAGTTTGGACGCACCATTTATTCACAAGGGGAGCTCACGGAGACATCCTACGGACGCGATCACCACCCGAGGTGTTTCACGATTTGGATGGCTGGTGGCGGCATCAAACCAGGAATTTCCTTTGGGGCTACTGACGACTACAGCTACAATGTTGTCGAAAATCCTGTATCCATACATGACTTACACGCAACGATCTTAAATCAACTCGGCATCAACCACGAACTACTGACCTATCGATTCCAAGGCCGTGATTACCGTTTGACCGATGTACACGGCGAGGTGGTTAAGCCGATCCTTGCTTAAATCCTCGAACCTGATCGCGAAATCTACCAATACACCCAGTTTTATGAAAACCAAATTCCGAATTACTGTTTTCTTTCTCCTGCTTGCCTCGCTAACCAACGCCCAGAACTGGCCCCAAGCCGGAGGCCCCAACGGAACCTTTATCATCGATGATGCGAATGCCCCAACCAAATGGAGCGTCGCCCTAGCCCAGAATATCGCGTGGAAGACGACGCTTCCAGAATTGGGACAAAGCTCCGTCACGATCTGGGAGGACAAGGTCTTCTTCACGATCAACAAACCCGTCGAAGCAGACACCGTTTTAGCTAAGGACATCCTCGCCTACTGTTGCAGCGCGGTCGATGGGTCCATACTTTGGACACGGGAGATTCCGGGCATCTATCCCCTCAAAATAGCCAGTAGCTGGGGAGACAGTTCTGGTCTTCCAGCGGTAACCGACGGGAAGCAAGTCGCCTTTTTCAATGCCTCCGGAGTAATCGAGAGTTTTGACATGGAGGGGAACCGCATCTGGAGACGGGAGGCACTCTCTTCCTACCGTGGCTCCCCATTTCTGGTCGGCAACAAGCTCATCTACATGCAAATGAATTGGCCTCCGGACGAAAAGGGAGGGTATCCCCACCCGAAAGAGGAACTTCCGTTTTCTGATTGGACTCAAATGCAGGCGGTCGACTTCAATACAGGTGCACCTCTATGGTCGACACAGTGCGGCGGTAACATCGGAAGCCAACCTATGCCCTTGAAACTAGCCGACGGTAGGGACGTTTTTCTGGTCGGCCGCGGAGGCGGACATGAACCTCCAGAAAAGCCACTGGGCGTTTCGCTGGTCGATGCTAACGACGGATCCGAAATTTGGAAACTGCCGATTGAGGGCTACGAATGCCGACAGACGATGCCCATCCACAACGGGTACGCTCTCGTTATCCACGATGAAGCGCATTGGTGGGTGGATATCCAAACGGGGAAGGTTTCACGAAAGGTATCCCTTCTGCAAAACGTCACCGTCCGAAAGAAAAAGAGGAACGGCTGGAAAACCGAATCGACCTCTCTCGAAGCCAATCCGAGATCTGAAAAGAGCGACCAGTCCAATTTGCTCGTGGAAGACTATCACTTTTTTCGCAGCTACATTTACAATTACCTCGGTCGCGTTAATGTGAATACGGGAAAGGTCGAATACCTCCAACTCCCCGTCAGCCTGTTGCGGGAACCCGACTGTCCCGACGAGCTTATCTGGAACGAGAGTGATTTAGCATCCAAGCCAGAAAAAACCTTCAATGTACCCACGGATATTTCCTACTGGACCTTTAAAACCAACCGCATGGTCAACAATCGGGGATTTAAACTCCTCGGCGACGTCCGCTCTCAGGGAAATGGCTGGGGGCACTTTGCGGCTCAAATCCCGACCGCCATCGGTCCGCATCTCTTTGTCCCTATCATGAACGGAATGGTCTATGTCATCGATTGGAACGCGGATGTCCTCGATGAAAAGGCTCTTGTCGCAATAAACGACCTCGGCCCACTCGGCGAGGCCTGGACCAGAAGTAACCTCTCTTATTCCAATGGCAAACTATTCGCTCAAACGATACGAGAAATCGTTTGTATTGGGGAATAGAGTACTAGATGAGGAGCTTCTCGCGCTAATAAGGGTAGGGCTGACTATCCTTAGTCAGCCGCAATTAACCCTACATCCTCGGCTGACTAGGGATAGTCAGCCCAGCCTTCCGTATTCAGAAATTAAATCGTAAGGAGGAGCATTCAAACGACCCCGATCTGCTGGGGCTCGGTCCTCCACGACGAGGACATTTTCGAAATGCAGGAGCGGCTTTACGCCGCGATCCCTCTCAGCACGATCTCCCAACCGATGGAAATCGCGGCATAAAGCCGCTCCTACGAGGGGCGACATGTCCCAGGTAGCGGGCGATCTCCGAACGCCCACATCCTGCCCTCGGAGATCGCCCG
>CALDFV010000206.1 GCA_937942145.1 uncultured Opitutaceae bacterium | reverse complement strand
CTTTGACTAAAGCTTTCATATCGTCTTACAACTTCGTAAGTTATTCATGGGTACGCTTTTTGCTTAATGAAAACCCGCCTCAACTCGCATTGAGACGGCGCTCAATCGCCTTCGACGTTGGCGTAATGGAAAGACCGCCTTTAGCCGTACAGCAAAGTTCATGGGGAATCGCTCCGGCTACCTTGTTCATCGCATGGATCACTTCGTCCAAGGGTATGAGGTGCTTGTAGTCAGCCAACGCCATATTAGCGCAGGCAAACGCGTTCGAACCGGCCAAAACGTTCTTACCGAGACAGGGAGCTTCCACGCGGTTCGCTACCGGATCGCAAGTCATTCCAAATGAGTTCTGCAGCGCTACCGACGCGGCTGCGAGTTGCTGTTCTAGAGAACCATTAGCCAGCCCGACCATAGCGGCGGCCGACATACCGGCGCCTGATCCACATTCCGCCATGCAGCCTCCCACCTCAGCCGCAAACGTCGCATGTGTTGCGATAAAAACCCCGATCAATCCTGCCACCAGCAAGGCTTGTATTTTCCCTTCTTCATCAACTCCGAGTGAGTCGGCTACCGCCAACATCGACCCAGGCATTGCTCCGCAGGACCCCGCTGTAGGGGCCGCCACGATAACCCCCATCGACGATTTCACTTCGAGAATCGCCGACACATAGGCAATGATCTGATTCATGACATCACCCGGAATCAGTTTTCCCTCCGCCTGACGCTCAACGAAAGTCACCGACTGGCAGGGTAAAATACGGTCCGCATACTCAGTCCCGGCTAACCCAGTTCGAACGGCATCTTCCATCAAATGCAAAATAGCTCGCCCTTTCTCAAGCACAGCTTCTTTCGAAATACCTCCTCGGGCGCTTTCGTATTCAAGGGCCAGTTCCCACAGCGCTAAATCTTTCCCTTCATTGAAAGCCAGCATAGCTTCGACCGTCTGAAAAGGCACCGTCAAGTCCCTGCGAGACATTATGGGCAGCACGGGTTTCAGTATTCGCAAATCCCTTACCTGTGTATTTTGACGAATCGCCGAAACGGCTTTTTCGCTGGGCTCCTCGATCATGGAAAACTTTAGGAGCGCCGTTTTTCCTGCACACACTTCGCTACTTTCATAGACCAATTCACGGCCCAGCTCATCAAGAACGGCTCGAGCATTCGAATCTTCGTTTAAATAAACCAGTGTCTCAAAAAAGTCGCCCCCCATTCTGACCGGGGTGCCGTCAATCTCCGTCACTTCGATCATGCCACCCCCCGTTGAGATCGCCTGGATCGTGTGCTGAGATCCATTTATGCCCTCGACCGAAATCTTGTAGTTGTTCGGATGGGTAGCCCCATACGATTCGTAACGGACCTCGATTTCCAAACCCGCTGCCTCGGTGTGCTTCGCATGGTCTGGAAGCCTGGGATCGTCGGGTTCCCAACCAAGGAAACCGCCATAGAGTCCCATGTCCGTCCCCTGCGACTTATGCGTGGTTACCAAAGAACCATTAGGATCGTATTCAATTACTGCCCGGCGCAAATCACCTTCTACCAAGTCACGACATAGGCGACCGATACGATTTGCCGCTGCGCTATGAGAGCTAGATGGGCCACGCATGACGGGACCCAGGACGTCATTGAATATACTAGGAATATGATTGGATTCACTCATTTCAATCGGCGTAGGTGGATTCAGCGTTTTTGACAGTGCTCAGTTCGATAGGAAAGGTATTAGAGGCTCCTTGTCACTTAACCAAGCTGTATTTCTACATACGGTAGGTCGCTGGATCAGGGCGAGTTTCAATGCCCTGTCGAATAATCGCCAATATCCGCTCTCTTTCCTCTCCTTCAATTCGTAATCGTGGCGCACGGGTTAGCTCAGAGCCATAGCCGCATTCCGCAACTGCCAGTTTGATATACTGAACCAATTTCGGCAGCGTATCCAATTGCAGGAGTGGCGTGTACCAGCGATAAACATCCCGAGCTTCCTTGTACCGTTCCTCCTTCACAAGATCCCAAATAAGCCGGTTCTCAACCGGAAACGCGTTTACCAAACCTGACACCCATCCATCAATACCGAGAATTAAGCTCTCCAACACCAAGTCATCCACTCCCGCAAAAAGCTGATACCGGTCGCCGCACAAGTTTCGCAGATGTGTGATCCGTCGCGGATCTTCCGAGGACTCTTTAATGGTGGTAAATCGAGGTTCGTCAGCCAGCTCGACAAAAGTTTCCGGCTTGATGTCTACGCCATAGGAAACGGGATTATTGTAGATCATGATCGGCAAGTCCGTCGCCTTGGCGACCTCTCTAAAGTGAACGACCGTTTCCCGAACATCGGTTTTGTAAACCATGGCAGGAAGCACCATTAGTCCGTCCACTCCGGTCTCATTCGCCGCAGCCGCATACCGGCAGGCTTGATCAGTGGTGTATTCAGCCACTCCCGTTAGTACCGGTACCTTACCCTGAACATGCTCTACCGTCGCCCGAAGCATCTCCAGCTTCTCATCCTTCTCCAACGAGCAGTTCTCACCCACGGTTCCCAACATCACAAAACCGTGGACACCGCCATCCATCATCACATCCAAATGCGTTAGAGTGGCGGGAACGTCGAGCGATCCATCCGGCTTGAACTGTGTCGTAGCGGCCGGGAAAACCCCAGACCACTTCGCTTGCGAATCTCTATTTTCGTGGGTCATAAACTAGCTTCTACAGAATCCAACGGGCTGTTCCAGAGGTTGGGAAGATTTTTATTTTTGCACACAATGTCAAATTAAAGATTGAAGTGGGATCCCGCGAAGAATTGTCTTCTCTCGTAGAATAGACTACGTTTTCCTCACTACCTCTTTCCATCCCAGTGAATTATGGAACTCCCAACTTCTAAACGCATCACCCAGTTTTCAGCATTACTCTTGGCTTCATTTTCCATGTCAAATTTCAGCTCATTCGGAAATAGTTTCAGTGCCCAATGGGAAGAGGTTCCAGTGGCCGCTGAAGACCCCTCCTTATTCACCCTACAAGAAGTCATCGACGAAAAAGCAATCCCTGTAGAGAACGAGGCCCAAACGGCCTGGAGACCGGAAGGAGCTAGCTGCCTGATTCTGGAAAAATCGGAATCTATCGAGGACGGCAAGGACCTCTACGACTGGAATCCGGAAACCGACGAAAAAACGCTCCTTCTATCAGCGGAGAAATTTATCCCCAAAGGCAGCGACAAACCTCTTAAACTGGAAAACCAGCAGAACCTCATTTGGTCGCCCGACGAGAAGAAGCTTCTCATATATACCAACACGCAAAAAGTCTGGCGGGTAAATTCTCGGGGTGACTACTGGGTTCTGGATCTCGAAACCTTCGATCTCCGACAACTGGGATCTGAATTCGAGGAAGCCACCCTCATGTTTGCCAAGTTTTCTCCGGACTCCGACCGGGTCGCCTATGTGCAGGATAGAGACATCTATGTGGAAGATCTAGAAAGTGGTCGCATCAAAAAGCTGACCACACGCCAAACGGAAAGTATCATCAATGGAACTACCGATTGGGTCTACGAGGAAGAGTTCCAAATAAGAGACGGCTTTGCATGGAGTCCCGATGGAAAATCCATCGCCTACCTGCAATTCGATACCGAAGGCGTCGGGACCTTCCACCTGACCAACTACCTGGCTGGCAAGTACCCTACCGTCAATCCACTCCCCTACCCGAAAGTGGGCACCACCAATTCATCGGTGCGGATAGGAGTAACGAGTTCCAGACGGGCCCGCACGAAGTGGTTTGACGATCTGCCCGGCGATCCTCGCCAACACTACATCCCGCGCTTCACCTGGGCCGACAATTCCGAAGAGCTCGTTTTCCAGCGCTTGAACCGAAATCAGAATCACAGCACGCTTTGGATGGCGCAAATCAAGTCAGGCAAGCTGAATTCGTTTTTCGAAGAGAAGAGCGATACCTGGATCGACGTCCACAACCATATGACTTGGTTCAAAGAAGGGCAGGCCTTTCTCTGGCAGAGCGATGAGGATGGCTACCGGCATTTCTACAGTGTAACCCGAAACGGCAAGAAGAAGACCCTCATCACCAAGGGTGACTACGACGTGATCGGAATGCTGAAATTCGATACGGAAAATGGCTGGCTCTACTTCATCGCCTCTCCCGACAATCCCGCCCAGCGCTATTTGTTTCGCGAACGGATTGATGGCACGGGTGAAGCCGAACGACTCACCCCGATTGACCAGAGCGGAACTCATACGTATCGGCTTTCCGGAGACGCTACTCGCGCATTCCACAGTTTCTCCAACGCCAACACTCCCCCCTCTTACGATCTGGTTGAACTGCCCAACCACCGGGTAATTCATGCGGGCGAAGACAACGCGGACGCTCGCGTCAAGATGAACGAGCGAAATTTCCAGGAGGTCTCTTTTCTAAATATAGAAATCGATGACGGAGTGGAACTCCCAGCCTACATGATCAAACCCTACAACTTTGATCCTTCGAAAAAGTACCCTATTCTCTTCTACATCTACGGCGAACCGGTCGGCCAGACCGTTAGAGACAGATGGCAGAAAAGCTTGTGGTACCAATACCTGGCTCAACGCGGCTACATCGTCATGTCGATCGACAACCGCGGAACATCCACCCCACTCGGTCGCGAGTGGCGTCACCACCTGCATCACAATATTGGCATTTATTCCTCTGAAGATCAGTCAGCGGCGGTCCGCAAGCTCTTGGAGACCTACCCGTTCATCGACGAGGACCGCGTTGCAGTCACCGGTTTTAGTGGCGGTGGCTCGATGAGCCTGAATCTCTTGTTCCGTTACCCGGATCTCTACAAACTCGCGATGGCGGGAGGATTCATTAGCGACCAATTACTGTACGATACGATTTATCAGGAACGTTATATGGGACTACCCGATGACAATCCAGACGGGTTTAAATATGGATCACCCATCACCCATGCGGAAGGCCTTAAGGGCCACTTGCTCATCTACCACGGCACTCAGGACGACAACTGTCATTACCAGAGTTTTGAAAACCTAGTCAATGAGCTGATCCGCCTCAATAAGCAATTCACCGCCGTGCCCTACACCGGTGGCACCCACTCCATCAAGTCAGCCGGCGATGGTCAGGGTAGCGCTCACAATCTGAAGACGAAGACCTGGTATTTAATGAACCACATTTCGCCAGGTCCACTTCCTCGATAGAAAGCCTGGCAGAGCTCGAAGTATGTTAGGGTAGCGGGCGACCTTTACGCGACGTCCCAAAAGTAGAACAGGCTTCCAGCCTGTTGCTAATCTATCGAAACAGGCAGGATGCCTGTTCTAATATTCATGGGCGCTCGGAGATCGCCCGCTACCGAATTCAAAACCGGTTTAAATTTTAGAAGGAGGCTGCAATAGGAAAACGACTAGCGACTGACTATTCGTAGAACTTCGTTTCTCCGGACAGGACCTCCGCCCATCGAATAGGTTTCGTTTTCACGAAAGGTTTTCTCTCGCTCGGAATGTGCTGTTTCAATTCCTCGATAACCCTATCGTATCCATTTTTCTCTGCCAAATTTGTCCATTC
>CALDFV010000205.1 GCA_937942145.1 uncultured Opitutaceae bacterium | reverse complement strand
AACAGGGATTGGCCATATGACGAATCCTCCCGGAACGCTTAATCATGATGCGGGCCCCGACTTTCCTAACTATCGAGGTGTTCTCAACAAAGACTGTGTAACGGTTGCCGAGGTGCTTAAACCAGCAGGCTATGCCACGCTGATGAGTGGCAAGTGGCATCTTGGGATGGACGAGCACGATCTCCGTCCGCTGCAACGCGGATTTGAGAAGTACTATGGCTGCCTTTCGGGGGCAACGAACTTTTTCTATCCAGAGCATCCGCGCGGAATGTTCTTAGGGAACGAGCCCATCGAGAATCCTAAGAGCACAACCGACCGACGCTTTTACACCACAGACGCGTTCACTGACTACGCGATACAGTTTCTCTCTGAAGAGAAGGCGGAACAAGACCGGCCATTCTTTCTATACCTCGCCTACACCTCGCCGCATTGGCCACTCCATGCCCATCAGGAGGAAGTCCAGAAATATGTGGGTAAATACATGATGGGATGGGATAAGCTCCGTGAGCAGCGACTCAAAAGGCAAATTGAAATCGGGCTGATCGATCCGAAGTGGAAATTGACAGAGCGCTATGACGTTGCGTGGGACTCTCTGGATACAGAAAAGCAACGGGAAATGGACATGCGAATGGCTTTCTACGCTGCCATGATTGACCGAATGGATCAGAATATCGGAAAGCTCGTCGAGCACCTGAAAAAGAACGACCAATATGATAATACACTGATCCTCTTTCTGACTGACAATGGTGGCTGTGCCGAAGGGGGCACGCTGGGCGGAAAAACCGATCCCTTCGATGTGGAGAAATGGGAAGCGACTTACGGATCGGGTCCTAGTTATGGGGGGAATTGGGCGAATGCGTCTAATACTCCTTTTCAAAAGTTTAAGCACTATACGCATGAAGGAGGAATCTCCACACCTCTTGTTGCTCATTGGCCTAAAGGAATCAAGGGAAGCGGTTCGTTGGTGAGTGATCCGGCTTATCTTCCAGACTTGATGCCAACATTCATTTCGTTGGCAAAGGCGAAGTACCCCAACAACTACAAAGGGAATAAAATACGGCCGCTTACCGGTGTCTCGCTTAAAACCGTTTTTGAAGGCAAATCGCTTAAGCGAAAAGATCCTCTGTATTTGGAACATGAGGACAATGCGGCCTTAATTCAAGGCGATTGGAAACTCGTGGGTACTAAGGTTTCCGTTTTCGACGGACCCGATGCGAGCAAATGGGAGTTGTATAATTTGGGAAGTGACCGGACGGAAACGAACGATTTGTCAGCAACGCATCCCGAGAAGGTTTCTCAGCTCTCCCAGCAGTGGCTTAATTGGGCGAATGACGTCGGCGTGTATCCAAAGCCGTCCAAGAAGAATTTCAGAGACGATCACAATTAGTTTGTAGGAGCGGCTTTAGGCGGCGATCCACGGACAAGAAAATCGTAGGGTAGGGAGGACTGGCTCAGTCCTCCGACTATTCAAGGTTCAAACGGAGGACCGAGCCGGTCCTCCCTACCTTGCTAATTCAATTTCATTTTCAAGATTCGATCGTTGTAGCTATCGCAGATATAAAGCGTGCGGTCGGATGTGATCCAGACGCCGTGGGGCCGGTTGAGTGGGCTGTCTTCAGGCCCGTGATCCAATATTGTTGCGAGCGTCTTGGCGATAGGGTCGTAGCGTTTTATTAAATGGTTTTCCGCATCGGCAATCACGACAGTATCGTCAGTGTCGATACAGAGATGCTTAGGCCCCTTAAGCCCTGCATTGAGCGCAGGTCCGTTTGCAGCATGCGGCTCTCCCGTACCGGCGACCGTGTAGATTCTCCCATTGGGCTTCACGACCCGCAGAGCGTGACCGCGTCGAGAAAGTATATAGACATTGCCTTGGGAATCTTCCGCGACTCCACGGGGATCGAGTAAAGGGCTTTCTTTCGCAATGGCTCCGTCGCTAGGAGCCTCAGTGGCTCCATTACCTGCTATGGTGTGGATCATTTCCGTCTTCAGATCGATGTAGCGAACCCGCCGGTTTCGGATGTCGGCGATATAGAGCCGCTGATCGTCGGGGCTCAGGCTGATAGAGATGGGGTCGTTCAGCATTGCGGTGATCGCGGGTATGTCATCCCCGTTGTATCCGCCTTCTCCGGTTCCAGATACAATCGTCACATTGCCGGTCTTCTCATCCAGCATGCGAATATAGTTCGCGCGCGTATCCGAAATATAGATTTTGCCGTCTCGGGTCCGGACGAGGTTGTGCATCCCGTTGAAAGGAGTGTCCTTGGCTAGTTGGTGCAGTCGCTCATTGTCGACATACTTCCAGAGTCGACCTCCCTCGTACTCGGCGATAAGCATCTCGCTCTCGTCGTTGAATGCCACGCCAAACGGGTTTTTCAATCCCGACTCGGGGCCTAGGATTTGAATGGGCTCGCCGCTAAAAATAAGTGGCGCGGTGGTGATGCAGTATAGAAAGATAGGTAGCACGAGCACTCTCATAATATTGGTGGAGGATGAATTCTGTGACCAAATAGTACTATCAAAAGTACGGATTGTAGTACGGCCAGATATTTCGTTTGAGATCGGGGTGAAATTTAGCGACGCTTCCGTAGATCTGTCCAATCGCGGTTCACGCGCCATTAAACTAGTAGCAACGACGGAAGAATTTCAATTTCAGCAAAATAACAGACTCTATGACTTTTACACCCCTGTCATTTGCAAAACGCCATATCGCCTTCATCAGTCTTCTCGTTTGTCTATTACCTTCGTTGGGTGCTGCCGGGCTCGACCAATACGGTGGCTGGACCGGCCTCAAGGAAGAGAAGACAGGGTTTTTCCATATAGAGAAAATCAAGGGTCGTTATTGGTTCGTCAATCCGGACGGGAACGTTTTCTATCCGGTCGCCCTTAGTCATATGCTATCGGGTGAAACGAGGACTGCGGCCAAGACGCTTTTTGGGGATGACAAAGAGGCTTGGGTTCTGTACGGCACGGAAAACAAGGAGAAGCGAAGATTCAATTTAGAAATAGAAAAAGGACAGTCAGCCCTACCTTTCCATAATAATCGAAGAACATGACTAATCGAAGAACCTTCATTAAATCTGCGACAGCTAGCGTATTCACTGCGGCTTCCTTCCCTAATGTTTTTTCGGCAACCTCGTCAAAGTCCTACTTCACCCTTGGAAAGGTCAAAGGGCGATGGCTCTTTAAGGATCCAAAAGGAAACCCGTTTTTCTCAGTCGCCCTAAACCATTTCGATTCCGCTACGCTTCGGTATCCGGAGAATGAACACATTTGGAAAGAGAAGTACGGCAATGACCAGATCCGTTGGATTGAAGAAGGGGTGGTGCCGCATTTGAAGGATTGGGGTTTCAATTCCGTAGGCTGGGTTCAGGAGGTTACCGTGAAGCAGCAGGCCCATTCGGCCAACTGGACATACGAGGAGTATCAGGCCTTGAATATGCCGTACTTCCATATGCTGCCGTTTATCGAAACGCATTCCTGGAACCCATGGCATAAAAACGCCGATCTGCGAAGTTCCGCGTTTGAGGACTGGTGCGATTATGTGGCTCGGAGCAACTGCACGCGTTTTCGGGATGACCCGAATCTGATTGGCTACTGGTATTCCGATTGTCCCACTTGGACTTGGAGCCGACCGCACAATAAATGGCGAGGTCCCATGTTCGATCCGGACAAGCTCAAGTCCGAAGCGGGCAGGAAAGCGCTCTACGACTTGGCCCGCCACTATTATCAAGTTACCCACGATGCGATCAAACGCTACGATCCTAATCACTTAATCATGGGGGACCGCTATGAGGCCAACATGCCCTTACCGATGGAAATAGTGAATGCCTCCGAAGGACTTGTGGATGTAATATCCTTCCAGGATTTCAAAGACCCGGCGACCCATCTGGCGGAATGGCACAAGAAGACCAGTCGGCCGGTGCTTTGGGCCGATGGTGCTCAGGGGACGGAGATTCACGATCATACGGGACGATATCCAACAGACAAGTACAAGGAGAATAGCGGTGCTTGGTACTCGGAAATGCTCGAGGGCTTGAAAAAGAACAAAGGAGCGGTGGGTGCCCATCTGTGTGGAGCCTATTTACGCAACCGGCAGCGAGCGAGAGGTCTTCTAGGCGAGCAGGAAGAGCCGGATACGGCAAATAACAATCTCATTCGCGAGGCTAATCAGGGCATGGCCCAGTGGGTGGAGACCTTCGCTTGAACTGATCCAACGCCCGATACTAAGGGTACTTGGCCACGTGGACAAATTCGCTCATGTCACCCGATCCAGCTAAATGGTTGGTTGAGTAGTGGCTATTCGTAATAGACTAATTAGCAACTCCCGGCCCTCCGGGTCTTCCTCCGCCAGGTCTAGCCCCTTGTCCTCGTCCCCGGGGACCGGGCTGTTCCGGTCGAGGGGCGTTAGGATCGTAGTCAGGGTTGACTATGGGAAGTTGGGCGTTCACTGATCGCAGGCGATTGTTCATTACAGCTATGAGCTCTTTCAGTTTCTCGGGATGCGTTTTTGCGAGGTCATTCTTCTCGCCGAGATCTTCATCTAGATTGAATAGCTTGTAGCTGTTGGATTCCCAAAATTTAATTAGCTTTAGGTTTCCGGCGATGATAGCCGTGCTGGGAACAGAGTCGGGTCCACGGAAGTAGTGTGGGAAATGGAAAAGCAAGGGGACACCTTCTCGATCGATTGATTGGGACTTGCTGGTGAGCAGCGATGCTAGGCTTTTCCCTTCTATTTTGTGGGCTACCTTCACTCCGGCCCATTCACAGAAAGTTGGGAAAAGATCACAACCGGTGACTGACTCTCTGCTGTGGCTGTTCGCAGGAATTCCGGGACCTTTGACGATGAAAGGAACTCTAATGCCGCCTTCGTAGAGAGTGGTTTTGCCCTTATTGAGAGGAGCATTGTTTAAGGTGCCAAACCTCGGATTACTGGGCCCGCCGTTGTCCGACATGAAAATCACGTATGTATTGTCGGCGATATTGAGCCTTTCGAGCTCCTCCATAACGGAGCCAATGCTAACGTCGAGATCCCATGTCATGCCGGCGAAAGCGGGGTCTTTGTGTCGCTCTCCTTTAGAGAGCTCGCCGAAGTGGGTCTCCGACTCCGCTTTGGTGGCAGTGGGTCCATGGACGGCGTAGTGAAAGAGTTGAAGGTAGAAGGGCCGATTGGCTTCAACATTTTCCCTCATGAACGCGATGCCTCTCTCGTTGATTCCAAAAATGTCTTTGGGGTTGTCGGGTCCCGAGTCTGCAGGAGTGCCGTTCGATGTGGAGCCGTCATGAACATCGAATCCATGTTGGCCCGGGTTTCCTTCGCCTAGATGCCATTTGCCAAAGTAGGCGCTCGCATATCCAGCGGGTTTCAGCGCTTCGGCGATCGATGTCTCTGATTCTGGAAACTCTTGCAACTGTTTCGGAGGTCGCATCTTGTGGGCGGGTGATCCCAAACCAGATTCTGGTGAGGTAATGTGTATCTCAGCGGGCGTCTTTCCGGTCAGAACGGCTGCCCGGCTAGGCGTGCACATGGCAGCTGGGGCATAACCCGCGGAAAATCGCATTCCCATGGAAGCGAGTTTCTCAAGGTTGGGCGTATGGTAATAATCGCTTTTGGTGCGTGAGTCTCCGGGTATCATCTCCACTGAGGTTCCGGTCCAGCCCATGTCGTCCGCGAAAATGAAGACAAAATTAGGTTTGGCTCCGAAAAGCTGAGTAGACGTGATTGTGAGGGTGATAAGGGCTAGTAGTCGTTTCATAGGGGTGTGGGTTAGAGGGGGTCTAATTACAAAATAAGTACTTGGATAGAGGGTGGTAGCACAATCCCTAAATCTAGTACGCACTTCTGCTGCCCAGTCGGAGAGCGTATCGGCTATGGAAAATTTGTGTTTACAGATTCGATTCGGGATCGGCTGGGTCAGGGGCTGAGCCAGTGAAAAGACTTCTCGCCATGAGTATAGGATGGCGCGATAGGGAATTCATTGTCGCTGTACCCGGTTTTGCGTGCCGATCCAAAACGAGACTTAATGAAACTCTACCTGCTATTCCCGCTTTTTAGTAGCGTCACTTTTGTAGTGGCGATGCTACTGCTCAAGCGCGCGACAAGCTTCCGAGTCGGGATCTGGCGGACCAGTTTCGTTGTGAATATGGTTACTGCGATACTCTTCCTAGCCCTGCTGCCGCTGGGAGGTCCCCCCATTGAGTTTTCTCTATTGTGGCAGCCGCTCATGGTCGCGGTAGTTTTCTTCAGTGGCCAGGTGCTAACCTTTCTCGCCTTGGAGAAAGGGGACGTTTCCATCGCGACACCCACGATGGGGGTAAAGACGATCTGCGTGGCCTGGTTGAGTGTTTTGGTACTGGGCATTGAAATTCCCTGGGAGCTTTGGCTGTCGGCGGTACTGACATTCGCCGCCATTGGATTGCTGAGTTTTAGACCAGGGCGGAAGTCGAGTGAAACGGTTGGTTCCGTCAGAGAGCCGTCTCAAGTGGGTCGGACCATTTTAATCGCCTTGCTGGCCGCAATTTCCTACGCCTTGTTTGACGTGCTGGTGCAAAAGTGGGCCCCTGCTTGGGGAGCGGGGAGATTCCTTCCCATCATGCTGGGGATGTGCGGGGGACTGTCACTGGGCTTTATCCCGCTTTTTAAAGAACCCATCCGGGCCATCCCTAAAAAGGCCTGGCCATGGCTCGTGGGTGGAGCGCTATTCATGGGGCTACAGGCCATTTCGCTGGTCACTTCGGTCGCGCTTTTTGGAGATGCCACTTCGATCAATGTCATTTACAATGCCCGAGGGCTGTGGAGTGTCTTGGCAGTCTGGCTGATCGGTCATTGGTTTCAAAATACAGAGCAGAATCTAGGCGGTGAAGTGATGGGGATGCGCTTGGCTGGCGCCGCAATGATGACCGTAGCCATCGTAGTGACACTAATGAGCTAAATAGTGGGATCTGTTTTCTCCTTGAGCCTCAGTTTTGTAATAGGGGCCTAGGTTAACTAACTAGAAATTCTATTCTTGGCTAATGAAGAAGTAAGTTCTAAGCTGCTTCTTTGAACCGATATTAATGAAATTACCCCAATCTTTTTACCTTCTCTTTTTGTCCTCGTTTTGCATCCCTCTTCTCGGACAGATAAGGCAAGAGGACGATCGGCCCAATATGATCGTCATCAACGTGGATGAACTGCGCTGGGATGGATTGAGCATAACGGGACATCCGTTTGTCAAGACGCCCCACATCGACCGGATTGCGAAAGAGGGGATGTTGATGGAGAACTCTTTTGTGGTAACCCCGCTTTGTGGTCCGAGTCGGGGATGCCTGATGACCGGGCAGTATGCTCATACGAATGGAAGCTACAAAAATCAGGCGCCCAAAGGGCACACTAAACTTTTGAAAACCTATCCGATGCTATTCCAGAAGGCGGGCTACAAAACTGCTTTCGTCGGAAAATGGACCACCGGACGAAATGCGGACAAAACACCGCACCCCGGATTCGATCGCTGGTTTTGCTCTGGGGTTAATCGAGACTACAAAATGGATCCCGTGGTTAATGTAGACGGTGAATGGATACCGTACAAAGGTCATGCCACGGATATTGATTCCGCGGAGACTATTCGGTTTATTCGCGAGAACAAAGACCAACCCTTTAACCTCTCTTTGTGGCATCGGTCGGTCCATACCAGCTACGGGGATGAGCATTTACTCGCAGCGGAGCGGAACCGGGATTTGTATGCCGACCAGCCGATCGAGCGTCGGCTCAGCGCTCAGCCCGGTTTTGTGGTGCAGCCTTCCTTGGAAGGGTTTGCCCAACGTCCCCCCACAGACGAAGACATTCGAAATATCGCTCGAATGACGGTGGATATCGATGACGGGGTGGGAGAAATTTATAGAACGCTCCAGGAAGAAGGGATTCTCGACAAGACGATGATCATCTTTATCGGCGATAACGGCTTCTTTTTTGGAGAACATGGACTCACCGAAAAGCGGTTGGCCTACGAAGAGTCGATACGGGTGCCCTTTCTGGTGAGATATCCGCCATTGATTGAAGCGGGCAGCACCTCGTCCGTAGACGTGCTCAATATTGATATCGCTCCCACCTTGCTGGCCCTAGCTGGGATTCCGGTCCCTAGCGAAATGCAGGGACAGGACTTGCTCCCCGTTTTTCAAGGGGACGAATTGGAGGAGCCGCGATCCGCTTTGCTCTTCGAGTTCTGGCCGGAGACGGACTTGCCGGGTCAATCCTGCTGGTGGAAAGCAGTGCGTACCGACGAATGGAAATACGTACACTACTACAAGGAGCCCTTTTATGACGAGCTTTACAATTTGAAGGATGATCCGTATGAGATGACCAATCTTATCGAGAACAAGGAGTATTTGGATACAATGAAGTTTATGCAGTCCGAACTCGCCCGTCTCATGAAAAGGTATGATGACAAAGGCGGGGATTACGGATTTTGGGAGTAGGGGGTATTGAACCGCCAAGGTGTAGGTTTGACTAGACTACGGTGGTCGTGAACGATTTAGAAGCACGGACACAAGAGAGCTAGATTGGGATTAGCCGGTTTGCTCTTTCGATGGTGGTTCTATAAGAATGAACGATTCAGGAACCCTCACCGAATAAGAAAAAAGGCCCGGCTTATCACCGGACCTTTGAGAAATCATGAACTGCGATTTTACTTAGAATCGGAAGGTATTCGTCAGCAAGATCTGTCTTGGAGGGGAGAACCTTGCCCGAGCCGGACTGCCGTCTGGCTGGTAGCGAGTGAATTCCATGTCTGCGTTATCCCAGTTGTCGACGTTGCGCAAGTTGATCTGCATTCTCCAATCGACGTTGTCCAAGATTTTCTTGCGATAACCGAAGCTCAAATCGATCGCCAAGTCTGAATCCGCGATCCAAGGATTTTCAACATCTGGAAGGCGAAGCACACTTGTTGGATCGTCGATTATGGGATACCCTGCTGCGTAGTCATCCTGCCATCGAGCGGCGCCGCCAATTGAGAATCCGTTGAGCTTACCTTCGCGAAAGGTGTAGTTGGTGACTAGATTGAATCGCCATTCACGCTGCTCCGAGTTCGGCTTGCCTTCGTTGCCTTTGAGGGCGAAGTAGTCGAGTAGGAACGCGTTGCGATTTTCTAGCGTAGTCTGTCCGTTAAGAGGCTCGGCTGGGGCATTCCAGTCAAGCCAGCCGAATTGCTCCAAGTGAGGAATCCAGAAGTCTTCCAGAATCTTCTCCAATCGCGGCGCGAAGTTGGTAAGAACGGTTTTTTGCTGTGCCGCGTTGAACGCAATTCTCCAATTTCTGTTTGGGTTGATGATGAACTCGGCTTCCATTCCTTCAGCCGCTATGTCCTGAGTATCCGTGATCTGTCCTGCCCACTGAGTAGTGGACGAGCCGTCGGCTCGCTCGCTGAAGTTGTAAGCTACTTTCAAGGGATCGGTCAAGAAAGGCGCCACCGAATCTCGGGCTGCATAGACTTCGTTCAGGTAAGGATATTCCTCGGCTACGAGATCGGCGTAGGATATGGCCGGCTCCCCATCGATCGACGGTACTTCTCCAGTGAAGGGCGTGTCCCCCGGAACGTACATGAATTGATCGGCAAGATAGGATTCATCGACCATGCGGTCGCCATCTGCGTCAAGGAGTTTGATGCTCCTGTTCGTCTGTCCCCAGTGAGTAAACATGCCAGAGATATTCTGGTTGAAGCTGTTCGAAGTCGGAGCGGTTGCTCCAGTAAGAACGGCTTCGTACCAATTGATGCGAGCGACGAATTTGTTGTCCCACATGTAGAAGCTGATTCCCCAGTCCTTACTTTCTCCCGTAGGTGAAGCGACCGGGTTTCTGAGCTCATCGACGCGGTCCGTTGCAGGGATGAAGTTCTCGCTGGTATTGTAATGCAAGGTGATGTCGTCGAACGCTTCGGGAAGCGCGATGATATCCTTTGGCCAGTATAAAACCCCTCCGTATCCAAAGGTGGATTGCTTGTTCTTGATGAAGTTGCCGTCTTCGAGGCGCCAGCCTTGAGGGCTTACGTCAGACACTTCGTCGATGCCCAGCAAGTTGGGTTCGGAATTGAGCCAGTTCTCGATAGTGTCCTCACGGTAGCCCATGTTGACGACCAGATGATTGTCGAAGAATTTTGAGGCGCTGTTTGCCGCCAGCGAAGTTACTGACGTTTCCTGTAGTCGGACATTCTTCGAAGGAACGCGGGTCGGCGTGTAGGAGTGCGTAAGCCATTGCTCGTCGCCGTTGGATACGTCCAGACTACGGATGAGCGCGTCGTTAGTGGCGTCCGGGCCACGGTTCCAACTGAGCTTCTCGTAGGTGTTTCCGAGTGTGCTGCGCAAGTCGTAGTAGGCAGGGTTGAGCTCGAAGTCATTGAGCTGAAAGCCTGGGTTCCAAGCGTCTAACTGTTGTGGCCCAATGTACACGAGGTTAGGAATGTTGCGAACGTTGTTGGCAGAGAAACGGCCATTGGGAACGCCGATATGCAGCGCGGGGTCTGGGTCTCCGTACGAATCTTGCGTCCAGTTGACACGATTCTCATTGTAGATGTTTTCATCTCCAAGAATGGTCAACGTGTGATTTCCAAGTATCTTGGCGAGGTTGTCGTTGTTCAAGGAATCCTCGAAGTCGTACTTGACGAATCCAGTGAAACGGAATGACTCGCGCTGCTCGTCGATCGTCGTGCTGCCTGACTTGGTCATGATGACGGGGCGGCCGAAGTTCGGGTTGGGCATGGGTTCAAAATTGCCGGTGGTCGCATAGTTGGGATCCGCCGGTAGCAGGAGCGTCTCGTTCACATCAAAGGTGATGGCAGAGTTCGCGGCATTGAACGCCGTGTAGTTGTCACGGTAGAAGTCCTGATAGTCGTATGCGATCTCAAACCCACCTTTGCCTTCCCAGAAACTTTGGGTGAGGGCGAGGTTATGGTTGAAAAAGTCGCGAGTATAGTAGTCGTTGTCCCAACCTAGATTATTGCGGCTAAAGTCAAAGGTCTCTAGATCCAGAAAGCCTTGGTCTAACCAACCCGTTCCATTAATCTCGCCGAGGTTCCCCGGATAAAGCCCTTGGGGAGCGCCTCCATTGAAGCCGCCGGTTCCCGATCCAACGTTGCCCGTGGTGGGTCCGCCGGACCAGTAGTTAGGAACGGCGTCGCCGTTCGGATTGCGCTCGATGTCCACGCCGCGGTACTGGTCAGTGTAGCCAAAGGCTGGCTGGTCAAAGCCATTGCTTCCGTCCCATACGAAACCGTAAGCGCCGGCACCCCAGCGAATATTGCGGTACTGGAGTGGGCCGCC